>JAYUXE010000361.1:0-5134 GCA_043753165.1 Archangiaceae bacterium
TCACCTTCGGGGCCTTCTTCTCGGTCGCCTCGAGCGCGTCGATCAGCTGCTGGCGCGTCTTGAGCCCGCCCGCCTTCGACCCCAGGCGCTGCTGTGCGAGAGCGATCAGCTCCTTCAGGCTCGAGTCGCGAATCGACACCGTGCCACCTGACACCCAACCTCACGACCCGGTCAACGTGTAATCTGCGGCTCCTCGTTCACCGTGTCCGACCAGCCGCCGTCACTGCTGATCTGCTGCTTTGACGTCCTGCCAGGTCACAGCGGGCTGTCACGGCGGGTCACCGAATACCTCAAGGGCATCGGCGACAAGTTCCAGGTCGTCGTCCTCTCGAACAAGACGCCCGACCATTCGCACATCGAGCGCTACCAGGGCGCCCGGCTGCTTCGCGTGCCCATCGGCTCGGGCGATCTGCAGTCGCGCATCCAGGCGTTCGATCGCGCCGTGCGCCGCCAGCTCGAAAGCGAGGAGTACTCGATCGTTCACTTCTTCGACCCCTTCGGCGGCTACGCGCTGTGCGAAGGCCGCGAAGGCCCCGGCTACCGCCTCGTCTACGACGCGCAGACCTTCCCGAGCCAGGAGCTGCGCTACACGCACCCGCACACCGAAGGCGATCGCCGCTTCCTCTCGAAGATTCGCCGGCAAGAGCTCTACTGCCTGATGAACTCGGACGCCGTCATCACGGGCTCCGAAGTCACGCGCCGCTTCATCCTCGATCAAGGTGTCCCTGCGTCGCAGGTGCGCGTGCTCCGCAACCCCGTCGAGCTCTCGCGGTACACGCCCGAGGTCCTCGGCCGCCCCGACGCGTCGCCGATGAAGGTCCTCTACCTGGGCAGCCAGCTCGGCTACCAGGGCCTGCCGACGCTGCTGCGCGCGATGCAGCTCACCGTGCGGCAGGTCGACGTGCGGCTCACGATCGTCGGCCCGAAACACAACGAGTGGCAGGCCCACCTCAACGATCTCGTCAACGAGCTCAAGCTCGCCGGCAAGGTCGAGTTCCAGTCGCCCGTCGGCCACGACGATCTCCACAAGATCGTCGCCACCTGCGATCTCGGGGCGCTGCCGCTGGACGACAACGAGCGCAACCGCAGCCAGGGCGGCCCGATGGCCAAGCTCGGCGAATACCTGGCCGGCGGTCGCCCGGTGATCGCGTCCGATCTGCCGATCACCCGCGAGCTGCTGCCCGATGCCGCCGGCGTCTTCTTCCCCTGCGGCGATTTCAAGAAGATGGCCGAGCAGCTGATCTTTCTCGCGCAGCACCCCGATCGCCGGGTCGAGATGGGGAAAGCGGCCCGCGCCGAGGCAGAGAAGGTCGACGCCTCGTGGATCCGCGGCCAGCTGCTCGACCTCTACGCCGAAGTGACGGGCCGCCCACGCGGAGCCTCGGCTGCGGTCGCGGTCACCGACGCCGTGGGAGAGATCACCCGGGCCGCGGTGCAAGCGCCCGCGCGGAAGGCGGACCCTGCGACGGATCCGAACGCCCCCGGCGCTTCCGATTCAGCGCCCATTCTCGGCACCCCGATTTACGAGCAGAAAGACGAGCCTCGCAACGACGTCACCGAACGCGCGGACCCGCTGCACGAGCCCGCAGTCGTGATGGGCACGCCGCTGGTGGAGAACACCCCGACCCCGAAGGCCCGGGTCGCGGCCAGACGCCCCCCCCGTTCTGGCTCGCGGCCCAGCGTTCCCGACCTCACCCCGATTCAGCCGCCGCCGTTCGTGCCACCCCCGCGCGGCGTGGCTCCGCTGGACAAGAAATCCACGCCCGCACGGGGCGCGGCTTCGGTGGCGCCGAACTTCCCGGGGCGGCAGGAACCGCCTCCCGAGCCCACGCCGATTCAAAAGCCTTCCCTGCTCGCGCAAGGCCTGCCGCCCATCACGCGCGCGACCGCCGCCAGCCGCCTGCCTTCCGTCCGTTCAATTCCGAGTCCGTCAGCGCCGCCGCCCCTGCTGCGCCCGCCTCCGATTCCGGTGAAGGCGGCGCCGCCCGACGACGAGATCGAGGAAATCGCCGACGACGAGGTGATGCCCGACGCGTCGGCCGACACCGGCGAAGAAGACGGTGAGCCCGAAGAAGCGCACGAGTTCGACGCGATCGAGAGCAACCACACCCCCCTGCCCTCGAAGCTCGACCCCTGGCTTGCGCAGCTCGTCCACGGCTACTGCCCACCCGACGCGCCTGCGTTCAATCGGCACACACCGCCGACGAATTTTCCAGGCCGGGATTAATCGCCGAACCCGAAACGAAGGCTGTTTACCGCCTCCAACGTCGGTGGGAAGCTCCGCGCGCCCCCATGGAACGACGCGTCCTCATTGTCGAAAGTCAGAACGATTTCGCTCTCACCATGGCCTCCGTGCTGCACGACGCCGGCTATTCCTGTTCCCTCGCGGCCAACGCCGCCGATGCCTCGCGCGAGCTCGAAAAGCGCCGCCCGGATCTCGTCATCCTGCGCGCCGAGCTGCCCGACCAAAGCGGCTTCGTGCTCTGCGGCACCATTCGCAAAGGAAAGTTCGGAGCGAACCTGCCCGTCATTCTTCTTTCCAGCGACGTGGCCCCCGAGGCGCTGCAGCAGCACAGCACCAGCGCCAACGCGGCGCACGGCTACCTGCCGATTCCCTTCGAGATGGGTGAGCTGACGCGGCTCACCGTTCACATCATGCCGCCCGGAAGCCCGGAGTCCGCCACCGTGCCTGAGATGCCAGCCGCCGAGCAGAACATGGGCGACGACGAAGACCTCGCCCTCGACGCCGCACTCTCGGGCAAGGCACCTTCGAAGTCCGAAGCGCCGTCTGCCCCCCCGGGTCCCCCGCCCATTCAGCGGTCTGCCGCCGGCCCGCCGCGTTTGCCCAAGCGCGAACGCCGCAGCGCGCTCAACGACGAAGACCGCACGTTCCTCGATCGCGCATTTGCCTCGATTGCCGATCGCAAGGCCGAGCTTCTGGCCGAGTCGCGGGAAGTGCGCCGTTCGACGGGCGCCCGCCGCGATTTGATGGGCACGCCGGAAGGCAAAGTGCAGCTGCTGCGCGACGAGCTGAAAATTCGCGAAGCACAGATCGCCCGCATCTCTGAAATCTGGTCGGTGCGCGAGCGCGAGCTGCTGTCGGTGGAAGATCGCGTCAACGAGAAGGACGTCGAGATTCAGGGCACGAAGATGCAGCTCGACGATCTGACGCGCCGGCTCAACGACGCGCGGGCGTCGATGATCGAGAAGGAACGCGATCACGGCCGGCAGATCGAAGACCTGCTGCTGCAGAAGTTCATCGGCGAGAAGGAAGTGATCGAGGTCGTCTCGGCAAAGGAAAAGGACATCAACGTCCTGCGCCGCGAGATCTCGCACAAAGAAGAAGAGCTGAACCGCCGCGCCGCCGAGATTGAGGCGCACCAGAAGGAATACGCCGTGCTCGAGAAGGACTTCGGCACCGCGACCATCGAATCCGAAGTGCGCGAGAAGAACCTCACCGAGGCGAACGCCGCCCGCGACCTGCAGATCCTCGCGCTCAAGTCCGACCTCGAAGGCACCCGCACCGAGCTCTCGGGCACCATCGCCGGGCGCGACAGCAAGTTTGGCGAGTACGACAAGCAGGTGCAGGGCCTCAACGAGTCGTTGGACAAGACCCGCCTCGAGCGCGAAGCGACCGTCAGCCGCCTGCAGGAAGAAGTGCGTGAAGCGGTCGACCACCACACGCGCAGCGACTCCGAGATCGATCGGCTTCGCGCAGAATCGTCGGACGCGTCGGCACGCAACAGCGAGAAGATTGGCGAGCTCGAAGGCGAGCTGACCAGCGTCAAGGGCAGCCTCGAAGCGCTGCAGCTCGAGAAGCAGGAACAGGAAACCGACCTCAACGACAAGCTGGTCGAACGCCAGGGCCGCATCGAGCACCTCGAGACGGAGCTCGCCGACACCGTCGAACGCAAAGACCGCCAGGAAGCCGAGCTGCAGTCGCAGGTGCAGGAAAAGCTCGAACGCATCGGCGAGCTCGAAGGCGAAGTCGAAGCGACCAAGGCCGCCCTCGCCGACCGCGAAGAAGAGCTCAACGCCGAGCTCGGCGAAGTCGGGGCCGCGAAGGAACAGCTCGAAGCCGACCTGTCTGCAGCGAACGCGCGTGGGGAAGAGCTGGGCAAGACGCTGGAAGCCCGCCAGGCCACCATCGACGGGCTCAACGCGGATCTTTCCGACCGCGACGCGAAGATCACCGACCTCTCTGACGACCTGCAGAGTACGCAGAAGTCGCTGGCCGAACGCGACGGCGAGCTCTCTGCCGCGCGCGAAGACATCGCGAACAAGAAGGGCGAGATCGAGGCCCTCACCGCGACGGTCGAAGATCGCGAAGGCAACATCGAACGGCTGAGCAGCACGCTCGACACGACCCAGAAAGAGCTCGCCAGCACGCAAGACACGCTGCTCGAGACGCGCGAGACGCTGGAGGCGAAGACGCGCGAGCAGGCCGAGACCGCCAAAGAGCTCTCGCAGACGCAGACGGAGCTCGAGAAGACCCGCGCCGAACGCACCGAACGCGAAGGGGAAGGCAAGGCGGCCCGCAACGAAGTGGCCCGGGTCACGGGCCTCTTCCGTGCGTCGGAAGCGTCGAAGTCCGAGCTCGAAGAAAAGCTGTCGGGCGAAATCGGCCAGCTGAAGAGCGCCCTTTCCGAAGCCTCGGGCAACTACGAAGCCGAAGCCGCAGCCCACGCGGATCTGCAGAAAGAGACGACGGCCGAGATCGCGGCGCTCACCGAAGCGCGCGACGGCCTCACCGAGAAGCTCGAGACCACACAGGTCGACCTCGCGGCGACGAGCTCGAACCTCAGCGACAAGGAAGCGCGGCTGAAGAAAGAGCTCGCCGACCACGCGTCGACGAAGCAGATCCTCGAGGCCGAGCTGGTGAAGATGACCAGCGAGCTCAACAGCGCGCGCGATCAGGGTCTGGATCTCAACGAGCAGCTCGCCAGCATCAAGCAGGAGCTCGGGCAGCGCGTCGCCGAAGTCACGCAGCTGTCGGCCGGGCTCGCCCACGCGCAGGACGCGAAGGGCCACCTCGAAGAACGCATCGCGACCCTCAGCGACGAGGCGCAGCGCCGCGAAGAGCTGCTGCAAAACGACCTCGCCAACAAGAGCAAAGAGCTCGCCGACACCCTGC
>JAYUXE010000362.1:0-2100 GCA_043753165.1 Archangiaceae bacterium
GCGCCGTAGTTCTCGTCGCCGAACCAGATGCTGAGCCGTTCGAGGTTGGGCGCCTTCAGCGAGATGATCTGCTTGATGTTGTTCAGCGTGAGACCGCCCGTCTCGATGCTGAGCTCGCGCAGCGCAGGCATCGAGAGGTTCGACGCGAAGCCAATCTGCCCGGCACGCAACGTGAGGCGCTTCAGCGTCGTCAGCTTCGCGATCGCATCGCCCGCGGCGCCGGTGTTCGTCATCGAGATGTCCCAGTCGCCCAGGTCACCCAGAATGAGCTCCTCGAGGTGCGGCGGAGGGTTCGCTTCGAGCGCTTCGACCAGCGGCTGGAAGTTCGACTCTTCTTCGCCGGGAAAAGGCCCGAAGCGCAGCGCGCGCACGAACTTCGCCGCCGGCAACGCGATCAACGCCGCCAGTGCCTTCTTCGCGCGCGCGTCTTCGCCACCGCCGTCGTCCCACATTTCCCACGACATCTTCGCGCCGCGAATGAAGCCGAGGTGCCAGTCGAGCTCGAGCTTCTTCTCGCCCTCTTCGAACGACGCGAGCGGGCCCAGCAGCCGTTCTTTGTGCTTCTTGATCAGCGCGTTTGCCGCCTTGGTGAGCTCTTTCTTCTTCGCCTCGTCCTTCGCTTCGAAGGCCTGGTGGTGAAGGACGATCAGCTCGCCGCGCGCCTCACCCTGGCTTGAGAGCCAGTCGGCGTAGACGAGGTAGCCGCTCGGGTCGTCGAGGTTCTTTCCAATCGCGGCTTCGAGCTCGGGGTTCGTGGGGCCGAGGTCGGGGCCATGCTTGCCGACGGGCCGATAACCCTTCTTCGTCTTCTCGGCGATCAGCGCATCGGCGTCGTTCTCGGCCTCGCCTTCGTCCTCGAAGTCCTTCGTCTTTTCCTGCCCTGCGGTGCCCAGCTTTCCGAACCGAACGGTGTGCGTGGACTCTTCGACTTTGATTTCCCAGAACTTCGCCGCGCCGTCTTCGGTGTTTTCCCAGCGGCGAAAGCCATCGTCGGGGCGCGGCGCTTCTTCCTTCGGAACAGACGGCGCAGGTGCAGCAGCGGCGGCCTTCTTCGGCTTCGCCATCGGCTCCATCGGAGCGGTCACGCGCTCGTTCGGCGGGCCCACCACCGCGCCAGCGGCCTTCTCGGCGTAGCCCTTACCCGTCTTTTCCTTCACGAGCTTGTCGTGCAGCTTGTTGGCTGCGTCGGCCGAGCCTTCGTCCTTCACGGTGGTCTGCCCTGCCGAGCCGATTTTTCCGTAGCGTGTCCGGACCTCGTTCTTCTCGATCCACACTTCCCAGAACTTGCTCGACGTCCCTTCGACGAACTCGAAATAGCGCCTGGCCATGAAGGTCACCCTCTGAATGAGAAACCCCAAGGTATCGATTGCCGGGGGCGCACGGATCTAAAATCTAAAGCCCCACGTCGGACGGTTATGCTCCGCCGCCGTCGAATGCGCCGCCTGCTCTTCATCGCCACGGCGCTCGCCGCGGCGTCCTGTGTCATCGACCTCGATGACCCCACTGGCAAGCTCTGCGACGGGCAGCACCTCTGTTCTGACGGGCGCGCGTGCATCGAAGGCGTCTGCGCCTTCCCCGATGGCGGCGGTTCGGGCGGCGGCGGCGGCGGCGGCGGAGGCGGAGGCGGAGGCGGAGGCGGAGGCGGCGGAGGAGGAATGCAGACCGATGCAGGCAGGGACGCCGGGTTCGATGCAGGCGTCGACGCGGGCAATGTCTTCTACGTCGACCCGGTGAACGGCGACGACCTCAACCCAGGCACGAGCCCGGCCGGGGCATGGAAGTCATTGGGCAAGGCGTCATCGACCCCGATGATTCCCGGAGCGCAGGTGCTGGTGAAGGCCGGCGAAGTCATCACCGGCACCACCAGCAACCGCATCGCTCCCGTCAGCGGCGGCCAGCCGGGCAAGCCGATTTTCTGGGGCAGGTACGGCGGCGATGGGGGGCGGCCCGTCATCACCGGCGACGGCGGCGTTCACATCAGCCTCGTCAACGTCAACTGGGTCACCATCACTGGCTTCGAGATTCGCAACTCGCCGACCTTCGCCGTCTTCACGTCCAACGCCGGAAACATCGTCCTCGAGGACCTCTTCATTCACGACG
>JAYUXE010000363.1:0-5131 GCA_043753165.1 Archangiaceae bacterium
TCGGTGAAGATCGACAACGTCGGCGGAGCGAACGGCACCAACTTCAAAGTCGGGGTCGTCGTCTCGACCGATGCGACGCTGTCGCTGCTGTCGGACACGCTCGTCGTCGAGCAGACCGTGCCGCTGGTTGCCCAGGGCGCCTCGGTGCTCGTCGACATCCCCTTCACGATGCCGCTGAAGGACAAAGCGAACGTCGCGTTCCCCACCGGCAACTACTTCCTCTTCGTCATCGTCGACTCGACCAGCGCAGTGACCGAGCTCAACGAGGCGAACAACAACCTCGTCATCACCGGGGTCGTGCAGCTGCGCGCGCCTGCCGCCGACCTCACGGTCACGAAGGTCGAAGCGGCCGCCAGCGGCGCCGTCGGCGAAGTGATGCCGGTGCTCCGGACGCTGAAGAACATCGGCAACGTCAACGCGCCGGCGGTGAAGTACCGGTACTTCGCGTCGGCGAACCAGATCATCACCAAAGACGACGTGCCCCTGCAAATCGTGAAGGGCACGATGAGCGCCGTCGAAGGCTCGGTGACGCTGGCCATCGGCGCTTCCGACACGCAGACCGAGCTCGTCAAGCTGCCCGCCTCGATGTCGGCCGGCACCTACTACCTGGGCGTCATCATCGACACCGGCAACGCCGTGGCCGAAACGGACGAGACGAACAACGCGTTCGCTTCGACCTCGGTGGCCGTTGCCGCCTCGAGCCTTCGCATCGCCACCACCCAGCTGCCCGATGCGATCGTCGATCGCCCGTACAGCTACCGCCTCGTGGTGCTGGGTGAGCAGGGTGGGGCGTCGACGTGGACGCTGGACGTTGCGCAGGGGGCCTTGCCGATGGGGATGACGTTGAGCCCCGACGGTTTGCTCACGGGCGCGCCTTCGACTCCGACCGTCGTCGGCCTCACCGTCACCGTCACCAATGACGGCCGCGACGCGCAGGCCCGCCTCGTTTTGCGCGTGCTGCCGACGACGACGCAGGTCGAGGTCACCACCACTTCGCTGCCGGCGGTGATCAACACCCCCGCGCAGAAGTACGAGTTCTCGCTGGGTGCAGCGGGCGGCGTGAAGCCGTACGAATGGCGCCTGGTCAGTGGTGCCCTGCCGCAGAACCTGACGCTCACCCCGGCCGGCCTCATCACCGGCAACCCGAAGGTTGGCCTGGTCGAGGGCGCGAACAACCTCACGCTCGAAGTGAAGGACTCGCTGGGCACCACTGCGCAGAAGACGCTGTCGATTCGCGTCATCGCGCCGGGCGCCATTCTGTTCCGCAACCTGCAGCTGTCGACCGGGCTCGTCGGCGAGGCGTACTTCACGGACATCGCGATCGCGAACGCCGACGGGACGCCGATCTCTTCGATGCAGAAGCCGCTGACGTGGACCCGCCAGGGCGAGCTGCCCGACGGCCTCACGCTGACCCCGTCGGGTGATGTCGCCGTCATCGAAGGCAAGCCGCTGCGCGCGGGCACCTTCAGGTTCAGCCTCAGCGTCGAGGACGCGAAGGGCCGCAACGACACCGCCGAGTTCATGATTCGCGTCATTTCGGCGCGGTTCAAGATCAGCGCGGTCGACCTGCCCGCGACGTCGAAGCCGGGCGACGCCATTTCCTTCTCGATCACTGCAGCGACGCAGGCGTCGCCGAAGTTCGTGCTCTACGCAGGCCAGCTTGCGCCGGGCCTGACGATGTCCGCCGATGGCAAGGTCACCGGTACGCTTCCGCTGGACAATGCGGAAGGAACCTACAATTTCGTGGTCGAGGCGACCGATGGTCTGGGCGCCACAGGTCTTGGAGCGTTCTCTATGGAAGTGAAGCGTGAAGTGAAGGTTGGCGGTTGCAGCAGCAGCGGTGACACGTTCAGCAGCCTGTGGATCCTGGCCCTGCTGGTTCCGATGGCGATGCGGAGGCTCGACTTCCGCAAGGGTGCCCTCGCTGCCGCAGCGATGGCGGTGTTGGTTCCGACCGCCGCGCTCGCGCAGGCCTACCAGGTGTCCGGCCCCACGGCCGTCACCTACGCGCCGATCGCGTCCGGCACGCCCGTCACCTCGGGCACGCCGATCACCGTCCCGTTTCCCTTCAGCTACTTCGGCGCTCCGGTGACGTCGGTGTCGATGTCGCAGTACGGCTACCTGCTGGTCGCCGGCTACGCCTTCAGTTCGTCGAACAGCGGCATTCCCAACAACCTGGCGGCGTCATTCAACCCGGTCACGTACATGGCGCCCTGGTGGGACTCGCTGGTCATCCCCACGGGCTCGAACCTGCGGCACCAGACCTTCGGCGCCTCGCCGAACCGGTACCAGGTGTTCGAATGGAACCAGGTCTCGACCCTCAGCACCGGCATGAAGTTCAGCTTCCAGGTCATCCTCTACGAAGGCACGGGCCAGATCCGCTTCGTCTACGGCGTCGGCACGCCCCCGTCGGCGAGCAGTTCGGTCGGCATCCAGGGGGCGGCCATGGTCGGCATCGCCGCGCTGTCGTGCACCACCGCCACCACCGGCAACTGCTCGACTGCGGCATTTCCGAAGGACCAGGCGATCGACTTTTTCCTCCCGCCCGACCTCACCGTCGGCTCGGTGACTGGCGATCAAACCGGGTACACCGGCGTGCCGTACCGCGCGAGCGGGGTGGTCAAGAACGGAGGCGGCCGCGCGGCTTCCAACGTGATCGTTCGCTTCTACCTGTCGACCAACGCGACGTACGAAGCAGGCGACCCGGCCATCGGTGACTCGCTGCCCATCACCATCAACCCGGGCGCCGAAGCCCTGGTCACCGCGTCGGCCCCGATTCCGGCCGCGATCACCTCGGGCAACTACTTCGTCATCGCCCGCGTCGACCCCGACAACACCATCGTCGAGCAGAGCGAGCTCAACAACACGGGCACCCCGTCGCAGATGAACATCGGCGCTCCGACGGCCGACCTGGTCGTCAGCAGTGTGACGAGCCCCACCACGGGCGCTCCGGGCGGCATGGTTGCCGGCAACGCGAGCTTGAAGAACATCGGCAACGCGGCCGCGGGTGCCTTCAAGTACACGTGGTTCATCTCTGACAACGCGGTCGTCACGATCTCTGACGTGAAGCTCTCGCCCATTGGCTCGGTCGCTTCGCTGGCCGCCAACGCCACGAGCCCCGTCACCGACATGCTCGCGCTTCCTGCGACGCTGGTTGCCCGCGAGTACTGGCTGGGCGTGTGCGTGAACTACGACCCGACGGCGACCCCTGAGTTCGGCATCACCGAGATCACGCAGGTCAACAACTGCGTCACCGCCGCGCAGCCGATTCTGGTTTCGACGGGTCAGCTGGCGATCACCACCACCACGCTCCCGGCCGCCACGCAGTACGCGCCGTACGGCCTGCGCCTCAAGGCGGCGGGCGGCAACGGCACGTACGCCTGGGCGATCACCGCGGGCACGTTGCCTCCGGGCCTGTCGCTGTCGGCGGCGGGCGATCTGCAGGGCACTCCGGCGACGTCGGGCACGTTCGCGTTCGACGCCACCGCGACCAGCGGCGGCACGATGGCGACGGCTTCGCTGTCGTTGATGGTCACCACCGGCACGTTGCCGCTGGCGATCGTCGATCAGGATCTTCCGGCCGCTGAGTTCTCTCGCGCGTACCAGGCGTCTCTGGTCGCGGTGGGCGGCAAGCCCCCCTACGTATGGAAGCTGAAGGCCGACAACCGGCTGCCCGCGACGCTGGCGCTCTCGCCCGAAGGTCAGCTGGAAGGCCGCGCGAACGAAGGCGGCGACTTCCTCTTCGGCGTGGTCTGCACCGACTCGGCCGGCACTGCGGCGACGAAGGACTTGAAGCTCAAAGTGGTTCCCCCGGCGACGCTGCACATCGCCACCGCGGGGCTCGCCACCGGCTACATCAAGCAGTCCTACTCGCAGCCGCTGCAGGCCGTGGGCGGGAAGCCCGGCTATGACTGGTCGATCGTTCGCTTCCAGCAGCTCGCCGAGAACGTCACCGAGCAGGACGGAGCGCAGATTGGCAACGGCAAGGACACGCTGAGCAACTCGATGCTGCCTGCCGCGTTCGCGCTTCGCATCGAAGACGCCGGCAACGGGGTCGACTACCTGCGCGGCACGCCGAAGCTCGCGGGCCTCTACCTGCTGACCTTGAAGGTGGTCGACAGCGCGGGCGCCGAAGACTTCACCCAGCTGTTGCTGCGCATCGGCTACGTCGAAGGGCTCGCCATCACCACCACGGCGCTGCCCGACGCCTTCATCAGCCACGAGTACGCGCGCACGCGCATCGGCCACAACGGCGGTACGGCGGCAACGGTGACGTTCAGCGAGCCGTGCGTGAAGCAGGCGACGAGCCCTGGCATGTACGCGTGCACAGTGACGGACCCGAAGCAGAAGCTTCCTCCAGGGTTCGTGCTCGGCGCCGACGGCACCATCAGCGGGACCCCGACGGGTGAGCCCGGCAACTACGCCTTCCTCGTGAAGGTCGTCGACGACAGCGGCCGGCAGGACGTGCGAAGCCTGTCGATCAAGGTTCGCGGCGACTACTCGCTCGAGCCCAAGGGCGGCTGCGGTTGCGCGGCTGTCGATCCTTCGGCGATTGGCCTCGTCTGGCTCGCGGGTCTGGCGCTGCTGCGCCGCCGGCGCGCTTAACTTCTCTTCTCGGAAACCTCCAAAAAAGTCATGATCAAGAAAACCCTTTTGATGGCCGCCGCCGCTGGTTTCGGCTTCGGTCTTTTCGCCTCGTCCTGTGGTGGCAACAAGGACCTGTGCACCTCGCGCAACATCGAATGCGACACTGCGAAGACCGGGCTCGTGTGTGACCCCACCGACGGCGCCTGCAAGTGCGGCGGCCGCGGTGGCGTCGTTTGCCCCACAGGCTTTACCTGTGACGGGGCGGCAAACACCTGCAAGTCGACCAAGTGCGCGACGGTCGACTGCAATGACAAGCCGGGCACCAGCTGCGACGTCATCGACGGGCAGTGCCGCTGCGGTGGCACGGGTGGTTCCATCTGCGGCGCCAACGAGATCTGCAACCCGAATGCGAAGGCCTGCGTCTCGGTGCTGAACTGCAATGAGATCGCCTGCGGCCGCAACCAGACCTGCGATTCCAGCACCGGCCGGTGCAAGTGCGCGCAGGTTCAGTGCACGCCCGGCCAGTTCTGTTCGATCTCGGGTG
>JAYUXE010000364.1:0-5130 GCA_043753165.1 Archangiaceae bacterium
AACCTCGTCTTCGACCACGGCACCATCGTGGCCGACTACCTGACGTACAAGCGCACCGGGAAGCGGCGGAAGATTTGAGCCAGACGCCCCGCCAACGCGCCCTCGCGGCGCTCGCCAACGAAACGTTCGATCTCGTCGTCGTCGGCGGCGGCATCACCGGGTGTGGCATCGCGCGCGACGCGGCGCTGCGCGGCCTCAAGGTCGCGTTGATCGAGAAGCTCGACTTCGCCTCGGGCACGTCCAGCAAGAGCTCGAAGCTCGTGCACGGCGGCCTGCGCTACCTCGAGCAAGCCGAGTTCAAGCTGGTGTTCGAGTCGGTCAGTGAACGCAAGCTGCTGATGAGCCGCGCGCGCCACCTGGTGCGGCCGATGCCCTTCCTCGTCACGCACTTCAAGGGCGACCGGCGCTGGCTGGTGACGCTGGACCTGGGCCTGTGGATCTACGACGCGCTGTGCTTGTTCGGCAGCTACCGGAACCACAAGACGTACGGGAAGACGCGCACGCTGAAGCTCGAGCCAGAGCTGAAGCAGAACGGGCTGACGGGCGGCATCCTCTATTACGACTGCGTCACCGACGACGCGCGGCTCACGCTCGAGAACGCGATCGACGCCAGCGCCCTGGGCGCGACCATCGTCAACCACGTCCGCGCCGGCGCGCTGCTTCGCGACGCGTCTGGAAAAATCGCCGGCCTCACGGCGCACGACGAAGATCCCGCCGGCAACAGCGCGACCTTCGACATCCGCGCGAAGCTGGTGGTGAACGCGACGGGCCCGTGGTCGGACGAAGTGCGGGCGATGAACGACGAGAAGCCGATTCTCACCCCGACGAAGGGCGTGCACATCGTCCTCGACGCGCAGCGGCTGCCGGTGCGCAACGCGCTGATGATGCTGGGGCCGCGCGATGGCCGCGCCGTGTTCGCGATTCCGTGGGGCCTGGGTCGCACGGTCATCGGCACGACCGACACGTTCTTCAACGGCAAGCCGGACGACGTGCACGCCGACAAGGCCGACGCGGAATACCTGCTGGAAATCGGCAACCACTACTTCCCCGAGTCGAAGCTCGTGCTGTCGGACGTGCTGGCGACCTGGTCGGGCCTGCGGCCGCTGCTGAAGCCGGATCACGAAGGCGTCGGCGCGTCGCAGGTGTCGCGCGAGCACATGCTGTTCGAGAAGCCCGGCTTCCTCACCATCGCGGGCGGCAAGCTGACGACATACCGGCGCATCGCGTTCGAGGTCGTCGACAAGGCGATGGAACAGCTGGGCCAGAAGAAGGCGTCCGAGACGCATGACCGCTTCCTGCCCGGCGCGGTCGGCCTGGAATCGGACGAGCAGCTGGCGGCGCTGGCGGCGCCACTCGTCACGCAGGGAATCTCGACCGCCGCGGCCGAGCACCTCGCCAACACGTTCGGAACCCGCGCAGCCGCCGTCGCCGCGCGCGTGAAGGCCGACCCGTCGTGCGCGGATCCCCTCGATTCCGAATTGCCGTACCTCACCGCCCAGGTCGACGAAGCGATCGAGAACGAGTTCGCGCGGACGCTGGACGACGTGCTGACCCGCCGCATTCCGCTGGTCCTGCGCGGAAGAGATCAGGGCCTGGGCATTGCGGAAAAAGTCGCCACCCGCCTGCAGAAGAAGCTGGGCTGGTCGGACGCGCTGACCGCCAGTGAGCTCGCCGGGTATCGCGCGGTGGTCGCCGCCAGCCGCAAGTTCCGCGACGGTTAGCCGAACCGCTTTCGCAGCATCGAATTCACGGGCCCGAGGGCGATGAGAATCGCCGAGCCGACGTAAAAGCGCACCGACAGCTTCTCGCTCTCGGGCCAGATGAGCACCGCTGCCACCATCGCGTAGACGGGCTCGAGCGTGACCGCGACCGCCAGCGTGTACGGCGACAACACCTTCAGCACGCGCAGGCTCCACATCCACGGCAGCACGGTGCAGACGACGACGAGCAGCGACAGCAACGCCACGTCGATCAACGACAGCTTCCACGGCGGCACGAACGTCTCGGGCCAGACGACGAAGAAGACGCTGGTGAGCATTGCCGCTCCGAACAGCTCGTAGAACGTCACCCGTTCGGCCGCTTCCGTTCGCGCGAGCACGCCGTTGAACGTGCCGAACGCCGCCGAGAACAGCGCCGAGCCCAGACCCAGGGCCCAGCCCAGCGGCTCGACCTTCGCCTCGAAACGCAGCAGCACCACGACGCCGACGACCGCGAGCCCGCCCAACAGCAGCTCGTACACGCGCACGGGCCGCTTAAAGACCAGTGGCTCGAAGATGGCCGTGAAGAACGTCAGCGACGACAGGCACAGCACGGCCACCGAGACGCCGGCGACCTTGATGCAGCCGTAGAACAGCAGCCAGTGCACACCGACCAGCGCGCCGACGCCGAAGAGCCGAGCGACGCGGTCTTGCCGGAAGCCCAGCCCCTTCACCACCAGCACGCCGCCCATGATCGCGACCACCGACCAGATGCGGTACCAGACCAGGGGCAGGGCCTGGATCGAGATGCTTTTCCCGAGAATGGCCGTGAAGCCCCAGATGAACACCGTGAGGTGCATCAGGGCATACGCGGCCTTCGACGACAGATTGGCGGCCCCGACCGGCGGTGCGGTCGAGGCGTCGGCGGGTGCGGAACTTACGGCGCGATACCGCCGCAGCCGAAGTTCGGAGCGCCCGCGTCCTGGAAGATGAACCCGCCGCCCGAGCACACGACGCTCTGCACGCAAGGCAACGTCTGGCCCGAGATGCCGTAGCGGCATTCGCTGGTCAACCCTGCATCGTTGTTCGGGCACGTGTTGGGCGCACCGACCGTGCACTGGCAGGTCTTGGGGATGCCACCGTCGGGCAGCTTCAGCGCCTGTTCCGGCGCGCAGAGGCCGCCGTCATTGCCCTGGCTGCAGTCGGCGTTGGTGTTGCAGTAGTCGTCACCCATCGCGAACTTCGGACGAATGATGGTGGCCGCGTAGCCCGCAGGGCAGCCCTTGACGTCGCGGCCCGTGCCGAACATGTCGAGCGTGCGGTCGTTGTAGGTCGACGGCGCGCAGATCGACGTGTTCATCGAGGCCTTGAGGCACAGCATCGGCATCTTGCTGCAGCTGGGCGACTTGCTGCCATTGGCACAGGCACCGGCGCCCGTGAGGTAAGCCGGCAGCTGCACGTTGGTGCAGTCGTCGTTGCTCATGCACGTGGTGCAGAACGGAGGACGCGGAGCGGTGTAGCAGTTGTCCGGGCCGCGCTCGGAAACGGGCGGGCACGGATCCGGGGTGCCGTCGTTGTTCTTGTCGTCGCCACAGCAGTACTCGCCGCGGGTGCACGCGAGCGCCGCGCCGCCCTGCTCGACGCAGGTCTGCAGGCGGCAGAAGTTCGGCGAGCCCGAGTCCGGCGTGCCGCCGTCATTCGCCTTCGCGCAGGCGTACGGAGCGCGGCAGTCTTTGAAGCCCGAGCCCGACACCGGGTCCGTGCCCACGCGGCAATCGGTCTTGCACGCGAAGCTGCCGCGGTCGCAGTAGCCCAGCGGGACGCTGGTGGGCGGCTGCTCGGGGCACTCGACGTTGTCCATGCACTCACCGTTTGCGCGGCAGCGCTTGTCGGACATACCGCCGCCGGTCAGTTGCTCGCCGCGGCACGTGAGGCGATCGCTGCCGAACGGGTTGATCGTCGACTTCTTGCACTCGGTGTCGTTCGCGCACGGCGTGCGGCAACGGCCGGCGCCGTAATAAAGCGAGTTCGGGTTCAGGTTTTCGTCGTCGACCCAGCAGGTCTTGCCCGGCGGGCAGCCCGGCGCCGACAGCTCTTTCTTCGCGAAGTCCCAACGGCAGCGCGGCTCACAGAGGCACGCGCCCTTGTTGCAGACGGAGCCAGACGGGCAGCTCTTGTCTTCGACGCAGCCAACCGAGCTGCAGCTGTTGCTCTGGGGCTTGCAGTAGCCGAAGCCGTCATCGACGGTGCCGCAGGGGCAGGCGCCGACCTTTTGCTGGAAGCAGAACTTCTTGCCGCTGCTGTCGCCCTGAAGCGCCTTGCAGGTGCCTTGGGGATCGAAGAGGAACTCACTGCCGCACTGCGCGCTGTCGGTGCACTCTTCGCACGGAGCCAGCCGGCGGCGGCACACGCCCTGAAAGCCAGGCTTTGCGCCCGACTCGATCACGCAGCGGCACTGCAGGCCGAACTGGTAGCACGGGTCTTTCGAATCCGACGACGAGCAGTCGCTGCTGCTGTTGCAGCTCGCGCCGGGGACGCATTGACCCGTCGCCTGGTTGCAGAGCTTGCCGTTCTTGTAGATTGAGCAGTCGTCATCCTTCGCGCAGGGCTGGCCCGCATCGGCAGGGCCGGCATCGACGCCACCGCCGCCGGATCCACCCGTCCCGCCGCCTGCGCCTCCGCCGGTGCCGCCGGAACATGCGCCGTCCTTGCAGGTTTTTCCGTCGGTACACGCGGTACAGGCCGCGCCCGCCGCGCCACAGGCCGTCGCCTCAGCGCCGCCCACGCACGCGCCCTTGTCGTTGCAGCAGCCGATGGTGCAGTTGTCCGGGCCACAGGGCTTCGGGGTGCAGGAAGGGGCGACGGCGATCAACAGGCCGATGGCCATGCCGGTGATTGCCCAGCGAACTTGGGTCCAGCTCATGTGGTTAAGCCTCGAAAAGGAAAGTCGGCCTTGGAAGGCCCGTGGCTATACCCGAATCACGGCCCCAAGCCCACCCAGACCTCGCCGTCCGCGTAGACCTCTTTTTTCCAGATCGGCACGTCGGCTTTCAGGGCCTCGATCGCGTGGCGGCAGGCGGCAAACGCTTCGGCGCGATGGGCAGCAGAAGCGGCGATGACGACGGCGAGCTCGCCGGGGGTGAGGATTCCGATTCGGTGGTGAATGGCGACGCGGGCTCCGGGCCACTGGGCGGAAGCGGCGGCGGCGATCTCGGCCAGCTTCTTCTCGGCCATCGGCACGTACGCCTCGTACTCGAGCCGCAGCACCGCTTTTCCCTTCGTCGCGTCTCGCACCGCGCCGGTGAAGGTGACGACCCCGCCCTGCCCTTTGCCCGACACGGCGCTCACCACGGCGTCGAGAGAAAGCGCAGCGTCCTGCACGACGAACGCACCGCTGCCGCCGGCGACGGGGGGGATCAGCGCGATCTCAGCG
>JAYUXE010000365.1:0-5125 GCA_043753165.1 Archangiaceae bacterium
TCCCAGCACCTGCGCCCATGACAGCGATGGGCCGGGCGCTTTGAGCACCTTCTCCCAGAACACGCGGCTCATCCCGAGGCTCACCGCCGCGAACGAGAAGAGCGGAGGGCACCACCACACGCTGCGAAGAAATTGCGGCGTGGGGTACCAGGTCGCTCCGCTGAAGGTGTGCAGCGCGTCGACCATCGGGCCGACGGTCGCTCCGAGCAGCGCGAGCCACAACGTCGCGAAGAGGTAACGGGGCATCGGCGCCGCTTCTAGAACCGTTTTTCATCGAGCTGCGTACTGAAGTTCCGTACAACTGAAAGCCCCCTTTGCTTCGCCAAGACCGCCGAGAGCTGTCGTTTCTGGGAATGCTCCTGCTGGGGTGGGGCCTGGTCGTGGCTCCGGTCGTCCACCTGCTGGTCACGCATGCGGCGACGCCCGAAGGACATGGGCACTCGCACGGCCCGGTTCCCGCGGCGCCGAATCAGCACGGGCAGGGTTCGCTCGAACACGGCGCGGCGCTGTTCAATCCGCTCGCCGCGCCTCCGACGCTGGTGTTGGTCCTCGTCGCGCTTGCCGTCGGCGTCGTTCAGCTGCCGCCGTCGCCGCGCCTTGCGGTGTGGCCGCGGGTCGAGAAGTCGCAGGGTCCGTAGCCGCACGCGAAGCCGCGTCGTCGTGCTCCGAATCTCCTTCTCGAGAACCCCATGCCCCTTTTTTCGCGCGCTGCCGTTGCGGCGGCGTTGCTGCTTTCTGTTTCTGCAGTTGCCCACGAAGACCCCGATGCCGGCGCCGTCGAGCTGCCCTCCGTCGAGCCTCAGCCCGAGCCGATGCCGGCCATGTTGGATGACGTCGATGCGGGCGTGCCGCACGCGAACCACGTGCACACGCTCGCGCCCGAGCCGCCAAAGCCGCACGCGCACACCACCGTCGTCACGGGCAGCCGGCCGTTCACCTCGGCGTCTTCGTTCTCGGTGCGCGATCGCGACTTCATGATTCGCCCGCACCCGCGGCCCGCCGACATCCTTCAGGTGGTGCCCGGCCTCTACGTCAACCAGCACGCAGGCGGCGGCAAGGCGAACCAGTACTTCTTGCGTGGCTTCGACGCCGACCACGGCACGGACCTCGCCCTTTCCGTCGACGGCGTGCCCGTGAACATGGTCTCGCATGGCCACGGCCAGGGCTACGCCGACTTGAACTGGATCATCCCCGAGCTCGTCGAACGCGTCGAAGTCTTCAAGGGTCCGTACTTCGCGCAGCACGGCGACTTCGCCACCGCAGGCGCGATCAACATGGTCACGCGCTCGGCCGCCGAACAGAGCAGCCTCACGCTTTCCGGCGGCTCGTTCGACACGTACCGCGGGCTCGCCATCGTCGCTCCGCAGGTCGATGGGTGGAGCCCGATCATCGCGGCACAAATCAGCGGCACCAACGGCCCATTTCTGAATCCCGAACGGCTCGAGCGCTACAGCCTCTTCTCGAAAATCACCCACCCGTTGTCCGAGCACGTCACTTTCTCGCTCGCCCTGACCGCGTACGGCAGCGGGTGGAATGCGAGCGGTCAATTGCCGCTGCGCGAAGTGACCGCCGGCCGGCTCGATCGCTTCGGAAGCATCGACCCGACCGACGGCGGCAACTCACAGCGGCATTCGCTGGTCGCAACACTGCGCGCGCTGACTTCGGACGATGGAGAAATCAACGTGACGGCGTACGCCGTGTTGTATCGGCTGACCATCTTCTCGAACTTCACCTTCTTCAGCGTCGACGAAGTGAATGGTGACCAAATCGAGCAGCACGACGATCGCTTCCTCGCGGGCGCGAAGGCCAGCTACCGCTTCATCCGCAAGTTTGGCTTCCTCACCTTCGACACCACGTTCGGCACGCAGCTGCGCGTCGACGACATCCACAACTCGCTGCGCCGCACCCAGGGGCGCCGTGAGCTCAGCGCCAGCGTTCTGGCCGACGTGCGCGAAGGCTCGATGGGCGTGTACCTACAGGAAGAGATTTCATTCGGCCGTTGGGCGCGGCTGATTCTCGGCGCGCGCGGCGACTACTTTGGCTTCGACGTGACCGACCGGCTCGCGTCCGAAAATTCCGGCGTGCGGCAGGCCTCGAAGATCTCCCCGAAGGCGAGCCTCGTCGTCTCGGCGATTCCCGAGACCGACATCTACGTGAACTTCGGCTATGGCTTTCACTCGAACGACGCCCGCGGAATCACCCGCGCCACCGACCGCGCCACGCCGCTGGCCCGCGCACTGGGCGGAGAAGTCGGTGCCCGTACACGTCTCTTCGACCGCGTCGATCTCGCAGCCAGCGCCTTTCTGCTCGACCTGCAGAGCGAGCTCGTCTGGGTCGGCGACGATGGCACCACCGAAGGGCGGGGGCCGACGCGGCGGCTGGGCGTCGAAGCCGAAGCGCGCGTGAAGATTCTCAAGTGGCTCACCGCGGACTTCGACGTCACGTGGTCGAAGGCAACGTACGTCGAGAACGCGGGCAACGGTAACGCGGTGGCGCTCGCTCCGACGTTGATCATCGAAGGCGGTCTCTCGGCACGTCACCCCCTCGGCCCCTACGGCCGCGTTGGCGTGCTGCACCTGGCCGACCGGCCCGCAACCGAAGACAGCTTCCTCACTGCGCAGGGCTTTACGCGCGTGGACGCCGCGATTGGGTTCCACCACAAGCGCTTCGACGTCGCCGTCGGCGTTCAGAACCTGCTCAACACCCAGTGGCGCGAGGCGCAGTTCGCGAACGTGTCGCGGCTTCCCGGCGAGACCAGCTGCCCCGCCGGCACACGCGCGTCGGAAGAAGGCGGCGCGTTCAACGGCTGCGAAGACCTGCACTTCACGCCGGGCGCGCCCATCAACGTCGAAGTCACCGCCACCGTCTACTTTTGAGCCGTCCCTGATCCACTCCGCTTCCCCCCAGCGGCTTCAGTGGGTCTTTCTTTTTTCGAAAGCGGGCTAAATCGCCGGGCTAGAGGAACAACCCGTGCCCCCTTCGACCGCCGTCGCCCCCTACAAGCCGCGCCACCACCTTCGCATCGTCAGTGCCGCGTCGCTGTTCGACGGCCACGACGCCGCCATCAACGTGATGCGCCGCCTGATGCAGTCATCGGGCGCCGAAGTGATTCACCTCGGCCACAACCGGTCGGTTTCCGAAATCGTGCGCTGCGCGATTCAGGAAGACGTGCAGGGCATCGCCATCACCTCGTACCAGGGCGGCCACGTCGAGTACTTCAAGTACATGCTCGACCTGCTGCGCAAAGAAGGCGCGCACATCGAGGTCTTCGGCGGCGGCGGCGGCACGATTCTGCCTTCCGAAATCGAAGAGCTGCACGCGTACGGCGTCTCGCGCATCTACTCACCCGACGACGGCCGCGCGATGGGCCTGCAGGGGATGATCAACGACCTGCTCGAACGCTGTGACTTCGAGAAGCGGTCTCCCGACTTCAAGGCGCTGCTCGAGAAGCTCCCGACCCGCGACGCCGGCACCATCGGCGCGCTGATCACCATCGCCGAGAATTCCCCCGAAGCCGGCACTGCCCTTCGCGCTGCGCTGGCCGCCCGCCCGAAAGCAGCGAAGGTTCCCGTGCTCGGCATCACCGGCACGGGCGGAGCGGGCAAATCGAGCCTCATCGACGAGCTCGTTCGCCGCTTCCTCGCTGACAGCGACGACAAGACCATCGCCGTTCTTTCCGTCGATCCTTCCAAGCGCAAGTCGGGCGGAGCGCTGCTCGGTGACCGCATTCGCATGAACGCGATCGATGACCCCCGCGTCTACATGCGGTCGCTGGCCACCCGTCAGTCGAACCTCGCGCTGTCGAAGCACGTCGCCGAGGCCATCGAGGTCTGCCGCGGTGCCGGCTTCAATCTGATCATCGTCGAGACCTCGGGCATCGGGCAGTCGGACACCGAAATCACCGAGCACGCAGACGTGTCGCTGTACATCATGACGTCCGAGTACGGCGCCGCGACGCAGCTCGAGAAGATCGACATGCTCGACTTCGCCGACATCATCGCGATCAACAAGTTCGACAAGCGCGGCTCGCTGGATGCGCTGCGCGATGTGAAGAAGCAGTGGAAGCGCAACCACAACGCGTTCGATGTCTCGGATGACGCGCTGCCGATCTACGGCACCATCGCCTCGCAGTTCAACGACCCCGGCATGAACCGGCTGTATCGCGAAGTGATGCAGGCCGTGACGCGCAAGACGGGCGCTGCGTTTCCGGCCGGCAAGGCGTTCAGCACTGCGAACAGCGAGAAGCGGTGGATCATCCCCCCCGAGCGCACGCGCTACCTCGCTGAGCTCGCCGAGACCTGCGAAGCCAGTGACGCCTTCGTTCGCGCGCAGTCTGCGATCGCGCGGCGCATGTACCAGCTGCACGGAAGCCTCGAGGCGTTGCGCGCCAACATCGGCAAGAAGCACCTCGAAATCGTCGAGCCGTCGGGTGAATCGGGTGTGGTGCACGTCACCGAACGTGTCGAAGGTGAGCCGGCGTTCTTGAGCGAGCTCGTCGCGCTGTACAAGGACCTCGACACGCGGCTCGCTCCAGAGTCTCGCAAGCTGCTCACCGAGTGGCCCGCCACGAAGAAGCGCTACGCCGCCGCGAAGTACCAGTTCCAGGTTCGCGAGAAGGTGGTCGAGCTCGACCTCACGTTCGAGTCGCTGTCGCATCTGAAGATTCCGAAGGTCTCGCTGCCCCGCTACGAAGACTGGGGCGACGTGCTCACGTGGAACTTGCGCGAGGCGCCTCCGGGCCAGTTTCCTTTCACGTCGGGCGTGTTTCCGCTGAAGCGCGAGAACGAAGACCCCGCGCGCATGTTCGCGGGCGAAGGCGGGCCGGAACGCACGAACCGCCGCTTCCACTACGTCTCGCGGGGGCTGCCTGCGAAGCGGCTGTCGACCGCGTTCGACTCGGTCACGCTCTACGGCGAAGACCCGGACTTGCGGCCGGACATCTTCGGCAAGGTCGGCAACTCGGGCGTGTCCATCGCCAGCGTCGACGACGCGAAGAAGCTCTATTCGGGCTTCGACCTCTGCGACCCGACGACGTCGGTGTCGATGACCATCAACGGGCCTGCGCCGATGCTGCTCGGCTTCTTCCTCAACGCGGCCATCGATCAGGCCTGCGAGAAGTGGATCA
>JAYUXE010000366.1:0-2096 GCA_043753165.1 Archangiaceae bacterium
TCGAACGCCGTCGCGGCGAACTGCACGTGGGCCGTGGTGAAGATGATGGGCGGCACTCCCGGGGTTTCGGCGAGCTCGAGGCCATCGACGCCGGGCATCTGCACATCCAGCAACACGACGTCGGGCTTCAGCTTCGCGATCTGCGTCAGCGCGACGCTGCCATTCTCGGCCTCGCCGACGACCTGCGCTCCGGGGACGCGTTCGAGCATGCGAATCAGCCGCTCGCGCGCCAGCACCTCGTCGTCGACGACCAGCGCCCTCACCGGGGCACGCGCAGCTCGCACTCGAAGCCGCCGCCGACCCGGGCACGGGTGAGAAACGCGCCGGCGTCGCCAAAGGTGAGGGCAATGCGCTCGCGGACGCTCGCCAGGCCGACGCGGTTGCCTTTGCGGGTCGAGCCGCCCGGCCCGACGCCATCGTCCGAGACCGTGAGGATGACGGCGTTCCCTTCGGTGCGGCCGGTGATCCGGATTTCCCCACCCTGCGCCCGGCTTCCGAGCCCGTGCAGCACGGCGTTTTCGACCAACGGCTGCAGCAACATCGGTGGAAGCAGCAACCCGTGCAGCTCGTCGCTGACCTCGATCGAAGACTTGAGGCGATCGCCAAAGCGCGCCTGCTCGATGCCGAGGTAGTCGCGCACGGCGTTGAGCTCGTCGCCCAGGCGCACCGAGCCGTTCTGCCCGGCGGTGATCGCGTACTGCAGCACGCCGGCCAACCGTTCGATGGTCGCCTCGGCGAGGTCGGGCTGCGCGTGGACGAGGCTCGCAACCGCGTTGAGCGTGTTGAAGAGGAAGTGCGGGTTCATCTGCGCCTGCAGCGCGGCGAGGCGGTTGCGAAGGGCGTCTTCTTCCATCGCGAGCGCGCGGTCGGCCTGAACGCGCGACCGGGCGGCGACGACGGCTGCTGCGCGCGCAGCGACGAGGTACACGCTCGCGATGCCGACCGAGCCGTAGAGGATGAAGGTGATGAGGTTGTGGTCGATGGCGTGGCCGATCGCCCCGAGCCAGGGGGTGAGCGCGAGCAGGCCGAGGACGACGGAGGCCGCGGCGACGGCTGCGATGCCCGCGTACGCGAGGCCGACGGGCCGCACGCGGGCGAGCAGTCGCGGTGCGCTGTAGTTCACCGCGAAGTGCATCAGGCCACCGACCAGCACGGTGCAGAGCCAGGTCGAGATGAGGCACCCCGCAGCGTGGATCAGCGTCGGCTCACTGGTGCCCAGGGGCAGGGTGATCAGCGTGATCAGCGGCGGCGTCAGCGTCAGCGCGAACAATGCGCCTCGGGCAAGAAAGGGCTCGCGCTGTTGCATTCACAAGTGAGTAACACACGCACGGCAGGCGCCTGAAACTGCGCCCGTTCGTCGCGCCCAACCCACCGTTCGTCGCGGCCGGCGTGCGCCCGTCGCACCGAGACGAACGCCGGGCGCGTCGCTGCTGATGTCGAGGTGGGTCGCGGGCACTGTGGGTCCATGCCCCTTTCGATTCTCGCGCTGCTGCTGACCGTCGCCGAGCCGAACCACCTGCACGCCTTCGTCGGCGGCGGCTACCTCACCACCCCGGGCGGCCAGGGCGCAGCAGTTGTCGGCGGCATGCGCTACTCCATCGGCCGCCACTTCGCGGTGAGCCTCGCCGCCAGCTACGGCTCGTTGAACAGCATCCAGGATCGCTGGTGGGTGATGCCGACGATCGCATGGGTCATCCCCGCCGGCGCCTTTCGTTTTGACTTCGGAGCTGGTGTCGGCAGCTCGACCGCGACCGCCTTCGCCAGCTGGAGCGACTACTCGCGCGATCAACCGATGTGGGTCAACGAAGCGGTGCCGTCGTTTCGGCTCAACGCAATCGTGGCCGCACCCATCAGTCCCGGCTTCGAGCTCTTCGCGCGCGCCGACGCAACGATGCAGTTGCTCGAGCAGACGTCGCTGGGCTGGCGCCGCGGCGAAGCGCCCACCCGGAACACCGGGACGATGTTCTTGAACCTGTCTGTCGGCTGTCAGTTCCGTCTCTTTTAACCACCGGAGTCAAAAACCATGTCGCTCGTGACCCTCGTCGTTCTTGCCAGCCTCACCTCCAACCCCGAGCCGCAGAAGGTGGGCGTGTCGG
>JAYUXE010000367.1:0-5122 GCA_043753165.1 Archangiaceae bacterium
ACGGGGCTCACGTCGCGGGACTCGCTGGAGGCCACGTCGGCTGCGAGGTGCTGCGTGAAGATGGCTTTGAGCCGATCGAGGTCCTTCGTCTGGTCCGTCTCCACCGATAGAAGAATGTGACCATTGGCCAGCCCCTGCTCGTACGCGTGGGCCTGCGCTTCTGAAATCCGCAGCGACGTCAGCCCATGCGCCACACCTGCGGTCGACCAGCCGGCGAGCGCCGCGATGAGTGGCCCGGCTCCGACAGTGGTGCTCAGCCCGGGAATCTCCACTGGCGTGAGGCCCGTCAGCAGCCCCAGCGAGCCCAGCGGCGTCGCATCTGGAAGCTCGGGCACCAGCACCGAGATGTCGTTGATGCTGAACCCGGCGCGGCTCGCATCGCGAATCACCGACGCGGCCTGACTGCGGTCTTTCAACATGCCGAAGATGGCGTGGGTGGTCATGGGCTTCGGTGCAGCATTTCCGGTGCCACAACGCCCCACTGCCGCAATCACTCGAAACGGGCGGCCGCGCGAAGGTTCCAGACGCCATATCCGCCCCACAGAAGTGAAAGGGTCGTGCAGAAGTGAAACGCACAGCGGAGCACGTCGCGCTACAGCTCAAAGTCGGGGCGCGTGCTGATTGCCGACCGCCACTTGTCGACCGCCAACACGCGTTCGGTGTCCGGGCCGTCGGCGAAGTAACCGAGGTTTTCCCCGAACGCGCGCGACAGCTCTTCGACCGCGGCAAGGCGCAGCTCGAACTCTTCGCTCTCGAGCGCATCGCACAACCATTCAGCGCGGCGGCGGCTGCGGGCCATCGCGTACCAGGCGGCCCACTGGCGCGGGTTGGGGCCCAGGTTCGCGCGGCTGATTTCGCGAAGCGCTTCCGCGGCCGACTGGGAGCACAGCTGGTCATCCGACGCGGTGAGGCCGATGAGCCCTTCAATCGCGTCGCGGTCGTGCAGCATTCCCAACGCACGGGCAGCGAGGCTCTTGCGAAGTGGGTCTCTGGACGCGAGCTCCTGACGCAGCGCGCGCACGGCATCGTCATAGCCGTCGACGTTCTTCATCGCCGTCGCCGCCGCCCGCGCCGCGGAAGAAATGTCGGGCTCCATGTCGAACAGCCCGCGCAGCACCCCATCGAGCAGCTCGGGGTAGCGCAGCGAGCCGGCCGTGAGCAGCGCGAGGTAGCGCGTGTCGGAATCGTCCGCGTCGAGCAGCGGAGCGAGCGCGACGGCAGCGGGGCGGCCAAGTCGGGCGAGGGCTCCGGGAATGGGGCCCAGCTCGTCGACCTCGGGCAGCTCGGTGACGGGCAGACGGCTCCACGCGGTGGGCCCGGGGAAGGCGCGAACGAGCGCGCGGGCCGACGAATCGGGCGTGCGCGAAAGCTCGGTCATCGAGTTTGCGCGCTCGCGCGGGTCGGGCCCGGTGAGCAACGTCAGCAAGCCGGTGAACCAGTCGGCGTCGGCTTTCGCCAGATCCGCTTCGACCTGCTGCTCGGGGCCGGCGATGAGGTCTTCAGGCGGCGGCAGGCCCAGCGGATCCTCTTCTTCGCCGACCGCGCTGAACGCGCCCGAGGTGCCGAGCCGCTGCTTGCGGAAGACGATCAGCTCGCCGAACGCGGACGGCAGTTCCTGGCAGAAGAGAATGAAGTCGTTGAGCTTGCGCTGGCTGACGGGCTTGCCACCGCTGTCGCCGTAGACCATCGCGACGAGCCGGCCCTTCACTTCCACCGGCCAGAGGAAAACCGCGCGCGGTGAACGGCCGAGAATGGCGAGATAGTGCTGGGTGAGCGCGTCGGGCGGAAGCGGGCCGACGTAGCTGCCGCGGGTCAACGCGACGGTGCGGAAGACGCTGGCCGCGTCGAGCGGAATCGACACGTGGCGGATGACGGGCGGCTCGCCTTCGCTGCTGCGCGCATCCCAACCGAGGGCGGCTCCACGGACGACGGCGAAGGCCGCGACGAACTCAAAGGCGCGGCGGCCGTAGTCGAGCGCGGCCGACACGAGCTTGTCGCGGTCTTGCACGGCCAGCTTCAGCGCGGCGCGGGCCTGCGCGAGTGACCACTCGGCCGGGTTGCCCGAGGGCACGACCACGCCCGCCGACGCAGACATCAGCCGCGGGGTGAAGGTCGGCATCGACGGCTGCGCGACCGGGAAGTTGTCCATCGCCGCGGCCGCGAGCTCGGGCGGCGCAGTGGGAGCGGCTTCGGCAATTGCCGGCGCGGCCCCGAACGACGGCCGCAGCTCGGGCGGCGCTTCGTACTTGGGCGGCTCGTGGGTGATTGCGAACTGCGGGCCCGACTCGACCGGAGGCGGAATGTATGCGGGCACGCCAGGCGATGAGTTGACGTCGCTGAAGTCCGTTTCGTCGCGAACGATCGGCGACGGAATCGGAGCAGGCGGCTTCGGCGCGGGCGGCCGGGGCGCCGACGGGGCGGTCTTCAGCCGTTCGATGCTCGGCCGCGCAGAAGGGGCGGGCATCACCCACGCGCGATCGACGGCGCGCACTTCGCGGTTGGTCGGGGTGGGCGCATCGCCGGGCGCGCGCGCTTTGGGCGGCAGCACGCCGCCGGGAAAAGATTTGGCCGGTTCTTCCGTCTTCTGCGCCGTGATGCGCGGCATCGTCGGCGGCTTCGCTTGCACGGCAGCGACCGGCGGCGCAGGCGGCAGCACGATCGCCGGCATCTCGGGCTCTGTCGGCGTGCGGTCGCCCGGCATCCGCTTCTTCGGAGGCGCTTCCGGCTTCGAGACCTGCCGCGCGAAGTTCGCGTAGCCGGTGGTGTCGAGCACCGTCGTCTCGAGGTACTCGTCGGTCGCCTGCTTCGGCATCGCGTACGCGGCGTAGGCCTTCTGGTCGAGGACGACGGTCGATTGGAACTCGACAGGCGGCGGGGGTGGCGGCAGGGCCGGCTTCTTCTTCGGCTTCACCAGCAACACCGGCTCGTCGACGACACCGCGCGCGATTTTTTCCAGCGTCTCGACCGAGATGCTTTCGGTCAGCATGTCCTGCATCGTCGGGTCGTCTTCCTCGAGCAGCACGGGGCGCTTCGGCGGCGGCGCCTTCGGGGCCTGCTTCGACGGCGTCTTCGGCGCGGGCGTTCGCACGGGGTTCGGCGGGGTCAGCCCGCGGCGGCCCGGGTCGAGGTCTTTGAGCAGCGTGCGGAACCGGTCGAGCATCGGCTCGCGGTACAGCGCCGTCTGCCAGTCTTTGATGCGGCACTCGAGCGCGACCCAGAGCTCGAGCTCTTTGCCGAGCAGGAAGGCGACCTCGCGAAGCTCTTTGTGCGGCACCGGGTAGCCGACCGCGAGGTGAAGAATGTTCCCGTCGACGGAAAGCGGCACCACGGTGAGGCGCCGCGAAATCTTCAACGGCAGCATGGGCCCGGCTTCGGCGTTGGGCTCGAAGTCGGCGAGATTGACGAGCCGCATCCCCGACACGTCCGACAGCGCTTGCAGCATGCCCGCTTCGGAGACCGCGCCGGCCTCGAGCAGAATCGTGTCGAGCGACGCCGAGCCCGCGGACAATCGCCGCATCGCATCGTCCACGACCTTGGCGGGCAACAGGCCGCGCGAAATCAGGTGCTGGGCGAGCCGCTGAGACATGGGCGGCGCATCATACCGGGCGCACCACGAATGTCCGGGTCAGCTTGTCGTGCAGCGTCTGGCCTTTGCGATCGAACAAACCGAGCCAGAAGCCAGCAAGAAAGAACACGAAAGACACAATCGCGAAGAACGCGCGGACCAGCGAGCGAACGGCCCCGGGCGACTTGCCGGTGGAATCGACCAGGCGGATGCCGAACAGCAGGCGCCCGAACGTGCGCCCGCGCAGAAGAAACGCCCCCATCGCCGTGTAGAGGACGGCGAGCAGCACGGTCAGCCCGAGGGCGGGGATGGCGATGGGGTGCAGGCGGAAAAAGAAGGCGTCGATGCCGTGAAGGTTGTTCGGCATGGGCTTGCCGCCGGCGACGAGCCCGACCGCGAGGAACAGCAGACCGCCGATGACGCCGCCCAGCAGCGAGAAGTCGAAGAGGGACGCGAAGGTGCGGCGCCAGAGGGAAGCGGGGGTGGCGAGCACCTGGTCGGCAGGGGCGTCTTCGATCGCCGTGGCCGCGGGCGATTCGGTGAGCTGCAGCGGCTGTTGCGCGGTGTACGGGCCGGCGATGCCAGGCTGGGTGGTGAGCTCGCGGGCGCCAATCTGCGGCAGGTCCATGAAGGACGGCGGCACCACGGGGACGGGGCGGTTGGGCGCGGTGACCGCCGGAGCGGCCCACTGGGCGGGCGGCGTCTCGGCCATCGCGGGGCGCGGGGCGTAGGGCGTCGCATCTTCGGGGATGGGGCGCGGCTCGATGGGCGTGACGCCGGCCTGGCTGGGGATGAGCGGCCGCGGAGCCGCGGGGGTGAAGTCGAACTCGCTGGCGAGGAGCGGCGCGATGGCCGTGTGGCCCGGGGCGGAAGGCCGCGACTCGCTGATGTCGATGTCGAGCGGGGCGATGCGCGGCGCGGCGGGAGTCAGGTCGATTTGGCTCGGCCTGGGGAGCCACGGATCTTCTTCGGCCCGGGCGAGACCGCTTTGCGCCGTGGCCCAGGGGTCGGGGGTCCCGCGCTGCGCTGGTCGCAGCGCAACGTTGGCCCCTGTGTTCCCGGTTTTCGCGGAGATTTGCGTCGGCCCCGAAGCGAGGGGGTCGAGCTGCGCGGTAGGCGCTGCGCGCGGATCCGCAGCAGGCCGCGGCATTCCGATCTGACTCGAGACGGGAGCAGCCGGGCGGCCGACTGCACCCGACGGCGTCGCGTTCGGAACGCGATCCGGCCGGGCAGGCGCCGCACGGATTTCGGTCTTCTCGACGGGCTGCGGCGCAGCGACGGGACCCGGCTGCGTCTTCATCGCAGCGGCGGGCATTGCTACTCCCGGCGCAACTCGAGCGGGCGGGGCAGGGCGCGCGATCTCCGTGCGCTCATCCGTCGGCGGCTGAATCGCAACCGGGGGCGAAGTGACCGTCGGCCGCTTGATTTCCGTTCGCTCATTCGACGGAATTCGCGGCATCGCGACGGGCGGAGCGCTGACCACGGGCCGTTTGATCGACTCACCCGGCTCGAGCAGCGTCCACGGCGACGGCGCCGACGGAGCCGCCGGTGGTCTCG
>JAYUXE010000368.1:0-2091 GCA_043753165.1 Archangiaceae bacterium
CCTGACCTTGGCTCATAACCGATTGGTCCTTGGTTCGAATCCAAGAGGGCCCACTGCTTCGTACGTTTGCAGCATCATTTGGGGGATGCGCTCGAAGGCAGCCACGTCAGCCGCAGCTGCTTCCGTTGGGTGGCGCAGTCCATCAGGTACATGTTGATGAGCGTCTGGTACGGAATCGCGGTCTTGCTTGCCAGCTTCTTGAAGTAGTCGAGGGTAATCTCTTCGATGCGGATCGTGACCTGCTTCTTGACGCGCCTCGCGTAGGGATTCCGTTTGGCTTCAGAGAAGTCGTAATGCTTTCTCATGGGGTTCTCCTTCGGTTGTAGAGCTGGCGCTCGCTTCGGTTCGCCTTCCGCGCAGAGATGATGCGAATCAGGTCTTCGTCGTTCGCGTAACAGTGGCAGACGACCAGCGCTCGCATCGATGAGCTGAGGCCCAGAAGGACGAAGCGGTCTTCCTGTTCCGAATGGTCGGGATCGTGAATCAAGAGGGCGAACTCGTCGGCGAACCCCGTCTGGGCCTCTTCGAACGACACACCATGCTTGCGCAGGTTCGCGCGTGCTTTGACGGGGTCCCACTCGAAGCGCAGCTCAGCCACCCCTACACCGTAAATACGTCGTAGTGGCGATGCAAGGGGGGAACATTGCGACCACGGCGGCGCACCTACTGGAGTAAGGCCCAGTCCATGAAGATCCGCATTGATGCGAAGTCGACCCACGTCGCGGTGATCGTGATGCAGCGCAGCTTCGATGCTCCACGAGAACGCCTGTGGAACGCCCTGACGGATCCGAGGCAGGTTGCCCGTTGGTACGGCGGCCGCGCCGACGAGAGCCCGGTGTGCGAGATGGACGTCCGCCCGGGTGGCCGCTGGCACCACGTCACGAAGACGCCCGACGGCGTCGAGCACACCCACGACTTCGAGTTCGGCGACGTGGTCGAGAACGAGAAGCTCTCGTGGAAGAACGCCAGCGTCCGGATGACGGTGACGCTCGAGGCGGCAGGCCACGAGACGAAGTGGAAGCTGGTCGCGCGCTTCAACACCTACGCCGAACGTGACGCGGCGCAGAAGTCAGGCTTCGCCAAGGTGCTCGCCGAAGGCACCGAAAAGCTCAACGCGCTCGTTACCGGTAGCCCTGCGCCTGCAGCGTGAACAGCTCTGCGTAACGGCCACCCCTGGTCAGCAGCGCGTCATGGCTGCCGAGCTCCAACAACTTCCCGTGTTCGAGCACCGCGATGCGGTCGGCGATGCGAACGGTCGAGAAGCGATGCGAGATGATGACCGCGCTTCGGCCCACTGTGAGTCGCTTGAACCGTTCGAACAGCGCAGCCTCGGCAGCAGCATCGATGGCGGCGGTGGGCTCGTCGAGGATCAGCAGGTCGGCGCCTTCGCCGTTGCGGCTCGAGAGGCGCATGAAGCTGCGAGCGATGGCGAGCTTCTGCCACTGCCCACCCGACAGATCCTGCGCGGGCTCGAACCACGTGCCGAGCGTCGTGTCGCGCCGCTGGGGAAGCCCGTCGATGACCTCGGCGGCCCCTGAATCCTGCGCCGCGCGATCGATCGCGTCCGTCGCGTCGAGCCGATCGACATCGCCGAGCCCGATGTTTTCGCCCGCGGTAAACTGGTACCGCACGAAGTCCTGAAACACTGCCGCGACCCGCGCACGAAGCTCACCCGGCTCGAGCTCGCGCACGTCGAGGTCGCCGAACCGGATGCTGCCTTCCGTCGGTACGTACAGGCCGAGCAGCAACTTGATCAGCGTCGACTTCCCGGCGCCATTCTCACCGACCAGCGCCAGCTTCTCGCCCGCCGCGATCGTCAGACTCAAGTCCGAGATCGCCCACGCTTCCTGCCCCGGGTACCGAAACGACACGTGGTCGAGCGTGATCGGAAATCGGCCGGGCGGAAGCCGCTTCGTCCCCGCCACGCGATCCGCCGGCAAGTCGAAGAACAGGCTCAGGTTCGAGACGAACAGCGCGTCCTCGTACATGCCGGCCACCGACTCGAGCACGTCTTCGAAGGCGCCCTGCCCCTGTCGAAATGCCGAGATCGCCAGCGTGAGGTCGCCCACCGTGATCAGCCCCAACGCCGCC
>JAYUXE010000369.1:0-2085 GCA_043753165.1 Archangiaceae bacterium
TTTTCCGACCGCTGGTGCGCGAACACCGCTGCCGCCATCACCGACGCATCGGTGAGCTTCGGGTCTTCCGTGCCCAGCAGCGCCTGGTGGTTCCGGCCGAGGAAGCCGGTGTCGTAGTCGCCGCTCGCGAACTCGGGGTGCGCGACGATGGCGTCGAGGTAGCTCAAGTTGGTGGTGATGCCCTTGACGACGTACTCGGCGAGCGCGCGCCGCATGCGGGCGATTGCCTCAGGCCGGGTGGGCGCCCAGACCGAGAGCTTCGAGATCATCGGGTCGTAGAAGTTCGGCACCGTGTAGCCGGCGTAGACGCCCGAGTCGTCGCGCACGGCCGGGCCACCCGGAACGCGCAGGTACTGAATGCGGCCGGGCGACGGCATGAAGTTGGTCGCTGGATCTTCCGCGTACACGCGCACTTCGATCGCATGGCCGCGCGGCTCGATGGGCTTCAAGAACGGCAGCGTGCCGCCCTGCGCGACGTGAATCTGCCAGGCGACCAGGTCGACGCCCGTCACCCACTCGGTCACCGGGTGCTCGACCTGCAGGCGGGTGTTCATTTCCAGGAAGTAGAAGTCGCGCTTGCTGTCGACCAGGAACTCGATGGTGCCCGCCCCGACGTAGCCGACGGACTTCGCGGCCTTCACCGCGACCTCGCCCATCTTCTGCCGCATCTCGGCCGAGATGATCGGCGACGGCGTTTCTTCGACGACCTTCTGGTTGCGCCGCTGCGCGCTGCATTCGCGCTCGTTCAGGTGAATGCAGTTGCCGTGCGTGTCGGCGAAAACCTGAATCTCGATGTGGTGCGGCTGGTCGAGGAACTTCTCGATGTAGACGGCGTCGTTGCCGAAGCTGCTCATCGACTCGGATTTTGCGGTGCGCCACGCCGAGTCGAGATCTTCCATCTTGTCGACCCGGCGCATGCCCTTGCCGCCGCCGCCCCCTGCTGCCTTCAACATGATGGGGAAGCCGATGTCTTTCGCGAACGCCTTCGCTTCCTCGAACGTGGCGAACGGAGCGTTGGCCCCCGGCACGACCGGCACGCCCGCCTTCGTCATGTGCGCGCGCGCCCGCGTCTTCTCGCCCATCGCATCCATCGCGCTCGCCGGCGGCCCGATGAAGAGCACGCCCGCTTTCTCACACGCGCGAACGAACCCGGCGTTCTCGGAAAGAAAGCCGTAGCCCGGGTGAATCGCGTCGGCGCCCGACTTCTTCGCCGCCTCGAGAATTTTTTCGCCAACGAGGTAGCTCTCGCGCGACGGCGCCGGCCCCACGCAATACGCCTGGTCTGCCTGCCGCACGTGCAGCGCGCTGCGGTCGGCATCTGAATAGACGGCGACGGTCTGGATGCCGAGCTCGCGGCAGGTGCGCATCACGCGGATGGCGATCTCTCCACGGTTCGCGACGAGGACTTTCTTGATGCGTGGCATGGGGCGCGACTTACCAGACGGCGGCACGTTAGGCTCCACCGCGATGCCAAAGCCGAAGCTGCCCCCCCGGCAGCGAATTCTCGACGCAGCGCTGGCCCAGTTCGCCGCGCGTGGGGTCGAAGGCAGCAGCATTCAAGACGTCGCGGCCCGCGTGCGCATGAGCAAGCAGGCGCTGATGCACCACTTCTCGACCAAGGAAAAGCTTCGGCACGGCGTCTACGCGACGCTGTCTGATCGGCTGCGCGAGGTGTTTCCCCAGGTGGCCAGCGAGCTCATCAGCCGGTCGCATCACCGGTACAAGGCGATCATCGAGCAGCTGACCCATTTGCTCGATGCCCAGCCCGAGATTGCGCGGTTCATCGCGTTCGAGCTGCTCGACCACCCGGCCGAGCTGACGGCGTGGTTGACGGCAGAGTTCGCTCCGTGGCTGGGGCTCGTGGTGGGCGTGGTGCAGCAGCATGACGGGCCGTCGCGAAAGCACGTCGACCCCGAAGCGCACGTCGCGTCCATCGGCCTCACGATGCTCGCGGTCAGTGCGCTGATGCCCCGCGCCGAGCCGAAACAGCACAGGCGCGTGCTCGAAGCCGCCCTGCAGATGATGCAGCTGGGCAGTCACCTGCCGGGCGAATGAGCAGCAGCTTCGGCTTGCCTTATGGCAAGT
>JAYUXE010000370.1:0-2084 GCA_043753165.1 Archangiaceae bacterium
CGGTACGCGGCGCGCGCACGGGGACCCGTCACCGCGGAAACGAAATCGGCCCAGGACATCGAGAACGTCTTGAGCACCAGCGCCGACAGCGGCAACAGAACGATGAGACCCAGGTACAGCAGCACGAACCCCACCGCGAGCCGGTAGCCGGGCAGCACGCCCCGGCGTTTGACGAACGGAATCCACGGTGAGGCGAGGGTGCTCACTTTCCAGCGGTGTAAATCTGGTCGAACACGCCGTTGTCGTCGAAGTGCGTCTTCTGCGCCTTCTTCCAGCCGCCGAACGTGTCGTCGATGGTGACGAGCTTCAGCGTGGGGAACTTCGACTCGTACTTCGCCAGCACCTTCGCGTTGCGCGGGCGGTACCCACGCTTCGCCGCGATTTCCTGCGCTTCATCCGTGTAGAGAAACTTGAGGTACGCCTCGGCCACCGCGCGCGTCTTGTGCTTGTCGACGTTCTTGTCGACGAGGGCGACGGGCGGCTCGGCGAGGATGCTCAGCGACGGGTAGACGATTTCGTACTGGTCCTTGCCGAGCTCGTTCGCCAGCAGGTGCGCTTCGTTCTCCCACGCGATGAGCACTTGGCCGATGCGGCGCTGCGCGAACGTCGTCGTCGAGCCGCGCGCGCCCGAGTCGAGCACCGGCACGTTGAGGAAGAGCTTGCCCACGAAGTCCTTCGCCTTCTCTTCGTTGCCGCCCGGCTGCTTGAGCGCGTACGCCCACGCCGCGAGGTAGTTCCACCGAGCGCCGCCCGACGTCTTCGGGTTCGGAGTGATGACGAGCACGCCCGGCTTCACCAGGTCGTCCCAGTCTTTGATTTTCTTCGGGTTGCCCTTGCGCACCACGAACACGACGGTCGACGTGTACGGCGTGGAGTTCGTCGGCAGGCGGCTCTGCCAGTCGGCCGGCAGCAGCTTCGCTTTTTCGGAAATCGCGTCGATGTCGTACGCGAGCGCGAGCGTGACGACGTCGGCCTCGAGCCCATCGATGACCGAGCGCGCCTGCTTGCCCGAGCCGCCATGCGACTGGTTGATGGTGAGCTCCTTGCCCCACGATTTCACGAAGGCGGCGTTCACGTCCTGGTACAGCTCGCGGGTCGGGTCGTAGGAGACGTTGAGCAGCGTGCCCTGTGCGAGCGCAGTGGTGCTGACGAAGAGCAAAGCGGTGAGCAGTTTCATGGTCGTTGTTGTCGTGGGAAACATCAGAAGGAAACCTGCAGGCGGGCGAGCAGCACGTTTTCGGCGGGGCGATCGACCGGGAGGAAGCGGTTCGCAATGGTCCCTGCTGCGCCACCGACGAACCAGGTGCGCTCGAAGTCCATGCTCACCCGGAAGTTGCGGTTCAAGAACCAGTTCACGCCGACGCCGAAAGAGGTCGAACGTTGGGCCGCGCTGCTGGGGTTGGCGAGCTTCGCGTTGAAGACGTCCTGGTCGACGCGGAGCACGTGGTAGCGGGCGACGAGCTCGATCGCTCCAGGCTGCCCGTCGGCCACGCTGAAGGGCTTCTTCGCCTGCACGCCGTCGTACGACGCGTCTTCACCGGTGATGACGAACGAGACGGTGGTGTTCCACGCGGCGTTGTCGACGCGCGTCGTCTGGCCTGCGCGCGTCACCGACTGCGCCGAGCTCACGTACTCGGCCAGCACGCCCACCGGCCCGACGTACAGGTACGCCTGCGGAGACCAGCGGGTGCGGTTGCCGTTCGCGATCGCATCGGTCACGTACGAGAAGAACGTCTGCTGCCCGGGCGAACGAAAGGACGGAAGCTGGTTCGCCGCCGCGGTGCCCCGTTGACGGCCGAAGGTTCCCGCGAGGCCGATGCCGAACCCTGCCAGCGGTTTGAAGTCGGCGAAGCGAAATGGGTGCGTGAAAATCCGGCCGGCGATTTCCTTGTTCTCGTTCGTGTCGGCTTCGTTCACCGCACCGTCGACCCCGCCGCTGAACACCCCGAACGCGTACTGCAGCCCGCCGCCTGCGATGTCGCCGAAAATCTGCGCGCCGAGGTCGCGGTTAGGGACGAGCGCCGTCGGAGACGCCCGTTCCACGAAGTGCGTCCAGCTCGCCGACTGCAAGCGTTCCAAACCCA
>JAYUXE010000371.1:0-2084 GCA_043753165.1 Archangiaceae bacterium
TACCGTCGTGCCTTCGCCGACGCTCGCCGATTCCGCGACGACCGCGCGGGGGTGAATAAGCGCTGGGCAACGCACGCCCAATGCTCTGCACTTCTCGTAACTCGCAGCCCGGGCGAGGTTGTCGCCCAGACCCAACGCGACGAAGAGCTCGGTGCCACGCCCCCTTAGCCATGTGCCATCGCCCAACACACGCGCACCGAGAATGGACTCACCTACCGGCATCGAGTCGTCGACCAGCCCCAACAGCTCGTGACCCAGGCTTCGCACCAAATCGATGACCACACGCGCATGGCCGCCCGCGCCGAAGACGACGAACGGCAAAGAAGTCATCCCGCCGTCCGCCGTTTCTTTGTCGGGGCACTGCGGTTCATCACGTTCAAAATCGCGATCGCAAGGCTCTCCGCCGTGGCCGCCGGGTTCTTGTCTTCCCGCTCGGCTGTGTCCGGGTCGAAAATCATCTCGACGCTGTATTTTGACTTCATCAAGTGTTTGTACGCTTTAAGCCGCGCCGGGTCTGGCTTCAGCCCGCCGTCGCGAATTTGTTCGAGCGCCGACTTGCAGTCCTCGACCGTTTGTACCCGAACCGCGCCGGGTGCTTTCCCGTACCAGGGCGAGCCGAACACCAGCGCCGGAATCCCGAGCTCAATCGCCTCGAAGCCCGTAGTACCTGTCGCCGTTGCCACTGCCTGTGAGTGCTTCAGCAGGTGTGCGCCCGCCGTTTCCAGCTTGATGATGGTTACATTTGGAATGGCAGCCAGCTGGTCGTAGTGCCGCACGCTGCGCCCCCGCGACGACAGCGTCCACAGAATCTGAGCGGGGTGCTCCTTGACGTACAGCTTCCAGCCAACCGGCAGGCCTGCTGCGACGGTGCGAGCGAGATTTACCTGCTCACTGAAGTGACCGGCAAGCGGCACCGTCGTGCTCTCGGGCTGCATGGGCAGGGGAAAGTAGACATACGGGGACGCGATATCTGGCGCTATTGATAGCTCGTCGTAGCGCGCCAGCAATGCCCGACCGTTCAACCGATTGCGGAACTTCGCCCAGCGCACCTGGTAGTGCCTCGGCGTCTCCTCGCCGAAGAACAGCAGCCCCATCGGCGGCGTGCGGCTGAGCTGGCGCAGGCCGACGAGCAGACGGGCCGCCCCGAGGAGCGAGGCTTTCTTCCGAATACGACTGAGGTCGTTAATGCGCTGGTTGTTGCCGAGGTTCAACTTGTCGCGCGTGACGTCTGAGATGGGGCCAGCCTTTGAGATCACGGCGTCGATTTCGGCCGCAGTCGGGCCAGGCACTTCGTCGATCGCGCCCTTCAGGATGACCCGTTTGTCGAGCTCGCTGTACCCGATGATCGCGACGTGCCGGCCGTCGAACTGGCTCAGGTCGTACAGGACGTTGTCCCAGCCGTGATGCGGGTTGTCCGTGAAGATGACGAGGTCGGGCTCGTACTGGTTGAGCACCTTGCGCCAGAGGCCGACATGCTCGAGGTAGATGGTATGGAGGTCGTGCATCGACCGTTTCGCCGCATTGCTGCGATCGAAGCAGTGAAGTGCGACCGCTTCGGTACCCGCAATGCCGTTGATGTCTGCCAGCTCCGCCGGAGGAATCGTGCCGAGCAGAGGCGACCGCATCGACAAAGAGTGCGCGTTTGTTACCCATGGCACGCCGGGAGCGAGTCTTTCGTAGGTTTCGGGCCGAGGCAGATCGCTGGTCGTAAAAAACACAACGTCGATACCCAGCTTCTTCAGCTCGGGAAGCAGTTGCACCCGCGCTCCAGGCAAATGAATCAGGAATGCGCGTTTGCTCATCGTAGGGACCACCGGCAGAAGTTCTGAAGCAGCTTGTGGCCGAGAACATCGGACTTCTCTGGGTGGAACTGGCACCCGAAGAGGTTGTCCCGGCCCACAGCAGCGGGAAAGGTCTCCCCATACGTCGCGGTGGCTGTGATGTGCCCGGGGTTCGCGCACTGAAGAAAGAACGAGTGGACGAAGTACAGGTGGGGCTGCGGCGGGAGGCCCTCGAAAAGCGCGTGCGATGTCGTCGTCACCGGCGACCACCCGATGTGCGGCAGCTTTGCGTCGCTCCCGGGG
>JAYUXE010000372.1:0-11249 GCA_043753165.1 Archangiaceae bacterium
ACGCGCCCGTCGAACGTCTTCGCGTCCAGCAACCACTGCAGCGTCAGCCCCGCGGGCAGCAGCAGAAAGGGCATCAGCGGCGTCAGGTGCCGCGGGCCCGTCGTCCAGCCCCACGAGTTGTAGGTGAACGACGACGTGAAGTACGCGTTGCCCAGCAGCAGCGCGGCGGTGAAGACGAAGAGCGCGCGGTGCTCGCGGAAGAGCTTTCTCAAGCCCCCGAACGCGAGCAGCAGAAACGGAGACAGCGTGAAGAGCCCACGCAGCGGCGAGAAGAACGACAGCGCGAACGCCTGCGGGTCGGGGAACCGAATGCCGAGGAAACCGCCGACGTGCCATTCCTGGTAGCCGGGGTCGTTCAAGAACTTGTAGCCGCTGGTCAGCGGATGCCCGAACGCCGACTGGTGGTACGCCATCAGCGCTCCGAGGAAGGGGGCCGAGCCGAGCAACACCAGGCCTCCGACTTTCGCCAGCGCCACCCCCTTCTGCTGCGCGGTGCCCTGGGTGCCGGTGACGACGGCGTAGGCGGCGTAGAGGGCGAGACACACGACGCCCAGCGCGCCGGTGTACTCGGTGGCGACGACGGCGCCACTGAACGCGCCGCTCACCGCCCAGCCCCACGGCTTCCACTGGCCGTTCAGCGTTCGCCACGCGGCGTAGAAGGCGGCGAACAGCAGAATCGCCGTGAGCTGGTGCGAGAAGAAGAGCTGCGAGTACGCGAACGCCATCGTGCCCAGCGCGTAGGTCGCGATCAGGGTGTCGGCGATGAGGGCAGACAAGTAGACGAGCAGGAAGCGCCGCAGGAACACGAGCATCGAAAGCGTCGGCAGAATCAGCAGAAACAGCCGCGACCAGTACACCTGGGTGACGTCGGTGACCGGGCCGAACAGCTTCATCACCGCATAGACAGGCACTGCCGCGAACGACAGCAGCGGCGCCTTCGACGGGTACAGAATTCCATTCACGACCGACAGGTCACCGACCATTCCGTACTCGGCGATCGTGTCGTTGATCGAAATCTTCCCGTGGTCGACCAGCGCCCGCGTCTGCCACAGACGGCACAGCTCGTTCGGAGACCGCAGGCCCGGGTGGTAGGGGAACACCAGCAGGTAGAGCGCGATGACGAAGCCGAAGACCAGCCGGGGGTTCTGCATGGGCGGGGTCTAAGCGCAGAGATCGAGGGGAAGCCAGCAGGCACTTCAGCGGTTAACGTCGGCCCCCTTGGACTCCGCCCACCTCGACGAGGACACGCTGTCGCACCTCACCGGGGGCACGCTCGACCCGGTGCGCGCGGCCGCCGTGGGCGAACACCTGGCGGGCTGCAGGCTCTGCGTCGCGCGGCACGAAGCGATGTCGGCGATGTTGTTCTCGAAGACGTTCGCCGCCCCGATTTCGAGCACGCCCGCTCCGGCGCAGACCAACCCCGACGGCCCCGAAGCGCGTTCGACGGCCACGGGCATTCGGCTGCTGCACAAGGGCACGTCGCTGGGCCGGTACGTGCTGCTCGAGAAGCTCGGCTCGGGCGGCATGGGCGAAGTGTTCGCGGCGTACGACCCGCAGCTCGATCGCAAGGTCGCGTTGAAGCTGCTGCGCAGTGGCAGCTTGAGCGCCGACGAAGGCAAGGCCCGGCTGGTGCGCGAGGCGCAGGCGATGGCGCGGCTGCAGCACCCGAACGTCGCCGCCGTTCATGACGTCGGCACCTTCGACGAACGCGTCTTCGTCGCGATGGAATTCATCGAAGGCGAGACGCTTTCCGAATGGCTGCGCGGGCAGCGTGAATGGAAAGAGGTGGTGCGCCTCTTCATCCAGTGCGGCAACGGACTTTCGGCGGCGCACCGCGCGGGCATCGTTCACCGCGACTTCAAACCCGACAACGTGCTCATCGGCTCGGACGGCCGCCCGCGTGTCGTCGACTTCGGTCTCGCGCGACAGTCGCACACGCCCATGGAAAACCGCCTCGCGCGCCCGATGGCCGACGCGCCCATGGACGTGGGCTTCGGTTCGCCCATCACCCGCGACGGAGCCGTGATGGGCACGCCCGGCTACATGGCGCCCGAGCAGCTCAACGGCCTCACCACCGACGCGCGCAGCGACCAGTTCGCGTTCAGCGTCGCGCTGTACGAAGCGCTGTACGGCAAGCGGCCGTTTGGTGGCACGACGCTGAAGGCGCACGCGGCGGAAATCGAAGCCCAGAAGCTCGCTGCGGTTCCCGAAGGCACGGATGTGCCGTCGCACGTTCACGACACGGTGTTGCGTGGGTTGTCGGCAGATCCGGGCAAGCGCTTCGAGTCGATCGACCAGATGATCGAGAAGCTGCGTCCGCGGCGCGTCGCCACCGCGGGCAAGCGTTTGATCGCGGCGCTGATCGTGCTGTCGATCATCGGGCTCGTCGCCGTCAGCTACGGCGTGTTCGCGAGCCAGAAGCTTCAGGTGTGCAGTGGCAGCGAAAAGAAGCTCGCCGGCATCTGGGACGAGCCGTCAAAGGCACGGCTGAAGGCGGCTTTCCTGAGCACCAACGCCCCGTTCGTCGCCGAGTCGTGGAGGCTCGTCGAGACGTCACTGAACAAATACACGCGCACGTGGATCACCGCGTCTGCCGAAGCCTGCGAGGCGGCCCGGCTGCGCAGGACGGACACCGAAGAGGATTACCAGCGAAAGCTGCGCTGCCTCGACGGGCGCGTTCAGCACTTGAAGAGCATCACCAAACGGCTCGAGTCGGCCGACCGCATCGTCGTCACCAACTCCATCTCGCTGGTGAAGGGCCTCGACCCGGTCGAGACGTGCCTCGACGTCGCGGCCCTGGCGGCCCACCCGCGCCTCGGAGGAAGGCCGAACGACAAGGAAGACGCGCTGGGCCAGGCGCTGCTCGATGCGCGCACGCTTCACGACTCGGGCAAGTACGCGAAGGGCGTCGAGGTGCTCACGCAGGTGCTCGCCACTGAAAGTGCCGGCTCGCAGCAGGGATCCATCGCCGAAGCCAAGCTGCTGCTCGGCCGCCTTCAAGCGCGCGCCGGGCTCGCAAAAGAGGCCGAAGCGACGTTGCTCGCGGCGGCGGTGGCAGCACAGACGACGGGCGAGGCGTCACTGGCGGCGCGCGCGTTCAGCCGGCTCGCGATGGTGGTGGGCAGCATGGGCGGCCACTTCGACGACGCGCACACGTGGCAGCAGTTGGCCGTCGCCGCTGCGAGCCGCGTCGCCAGTGACAAGGAAATCGAAGCCGAGCTCAGCAGCAACGCGGGCATCGTCGCGCTGGCGGAGAACGAGCCGAAGCGCGCGTACGACGAGTTCAAGAACGCGCTCACGCTGCAGGAAGACAGGCTGGGCGAAGACAACCCCGAGGTCGCCCGCACGCTGAACAACCTGGGCGTCGCGCTGGCCCGGCTGCGCCGGTACAAAGAGTCGAGCGAGCAATACAAGCGCAGCTACGAGCTGCAGCTGAAGTACCTCGGCAACGAGCACCCCGACACCGCCGCGACGATGCACAACCTCGGCGTGATGGAACGCAAAGAAGGTCAGCTGTCGGATGCCCTCACGCACTTCGAGCGCGCGCTCAGCGTTCGGCGGCTCACGCTGGGCGAAGAGCATCCCGAGACCGCGACGACGTACCTCGCGCTCGCGAACCTGCAGATCAAGCTCGAGAGCCCCGATGCCGCGCTCGAGAATCTGAATCGGGCGCTCGCGATTCGGAAGAAGGTCTACGGGTCGGGCCACGCGCTGGTCGCCGGCGTGTACGACGACCTCGCGGGGTTCCATTTGTCGCGGCACGCGGGAAAGGAAGCGCTCGAGAACGCGCAGCTGGCGCTGGCGATTTCTCCGACGGCGGCGGCGCACGACAAGGCGGGCTCGGCGTACATGCTGCTGGGCCAGTGGGACAAAGCGCAGGCCGAGCTCGTGAAGGCGCTGACGGCGCGCCAGGAAAGGTACGGGGCCGAAGACCCCGAGGTCGCCAGCGCGCTGAATTCGCTGGGCGACCTGTACCTCGCGCAGGGAAAGGCGGCGCAGGCGCTGGTGTATTTCGAACGGGCGCTCGGGCTTCGCCGCAAGCAACTGAAAGAGGATGACCTGTCACTCGCGTTCGATTTGCTCGGCATCGGCCGCAGCCACCTGATGCTCAAACAACCCGAGGCCGCCATCGAGCCGCTGTCGCACGCGCTGAAGCTTCGCGAGCCGAGCCAGGATGTCGCCGAGGTCGCCGTCGTCCGGTACGAGCTTGCGCGCGCGCTGTGGGAAGCAAAGCCGGATCAACGCGAGCAGGCGCTGGGTCTCGCCGCGCTCGCCCGCGAAGGCCTGACGAAAGATCGCCAGCCCGATGTCGAGAAGTGGATGCTGGCTCACGCACTGCCTGACGCGGGTACCCGATGAAGCGGCCGACGTTGTTCATCTGCACCGGCTGCGAGTCCGACACTGCGAGCGGTGACGGGCAAGCGCTGTACGACCGGCTTCGTTCCGAACGCAAAGCGCAGGGGTTGAAGCCCTTCTTCCGGTTGAAAGAGGCGAAGTGCCTCGACGGCTGCGACACGCCATGCAACGCGCGGCTCAAGAGCGAAGACCACAAGTCCGTCTGGATCACGTGGCTCGACGCGAGCGACGACGTTGCGCCGCTGCTCGCCGCCGCGAAACGGTACGCCGAGACGGGCGATGTCAGCGATCTGCCCGGACGCGTCGCGTAGCCCCAACCATTTCCGAGAAAGTCCGAGGGCGGCCCGCGATCCACAGCCCCGAGAGGGCCGCAAACTCAGAAGAGCGCGTACCGCGCGCCGACCTGCACCTGGTCGTTGCGGCCGAAGTACCCCAGCGGGCTGTACGGCGAGCCTTCGAAGAAGTCGGCGCCAATCCACACCTTCAGCTTCTCGACCCCGATGAACGAAACCCGCGGAGCCAGCGTGAAGCTCTTCTGCACCGGCTCGAACCCTGCGCTGAGCTCGACCACGAAACGGTCTTGCCAGAACGTGTAGCCGACGTTGCCGACGATGAGGTGGAACCACGCCGTGCGGTCTGCCCCGCGCGCGGTGGCCGGCTCGAAGAGCAGCACCTGCTCGTCCTTGCCCACGTTCGGAATCGCCATGCCCAGGTAGCTCACCGCCCAGACCAGGTTGCTGTCTTCCGCGGTGCTGTAGCCGACGACCCAGGTGATGGAAGGCTTCGAAATCGGCGCGAGCTCCGCATCGAAGAAGGTCTGCCGCGGCGAGTACGAGACATCGACGTCCAGCTGGCCCGGCCCAATCAACGTCGAACCTTCGACCGAGAGGATGTGCTGGCGCGCGTAGACGCCCGTGAACAGCTGCTCGTTCGCGGCGAGCCGGTTCTGCACCGACACCGCGACGGCGGGGTTCACCGTGCGGCCTGCGGCCTGGCTCGACAGCAGCGACTGCAGCTCGCTGTCGATCACCACCTGCGGCAGCTTCTCGTTGATGAACGCCCAGCTGGCACCGAGCTTCACCCGGCCCGTCGACACCAGGCGCAGCGCGACGTCACCTGCGAACGCCTGCGGCCGTTTCGTCTCGAGCAGCCTTTCGGGCAGCACGTCTTCGATCGTCGGGTCGAGGCGCCGCGTCGGCAGCGCCGGCGCCAGCGCTGGCTGCAGCAACGCCTCGTCCTGGCCGAACAACGTGAACCGCGTCGGCGTGAAGAACGGCGCGTACACCGCCATCCACGACACCTTGCCGATCTCACCCCTCGCCCGCACCGCGAACACCGGCAGCACGCCGTCGTCCGGGTCTTGCGACAGGAGCCCCACGCGAAAGTCCTTCGGGTTCAGCGCGTCGGCGGGGGCCAGCGCGGCGTTCGCTCCCATGGCGATGCGCTGGTTGCCGACGCGCAGGTCGACGCGCGACGTGTAGAGGTCGATGAACGCCTCGCCCAGCATCGGCTCGAAGAACGCCTTTGCCCGATCGCCCTCGCGCTGCGAGCCCGCGCGCACCCAGGCCTTGCCTTCGATGAACAACCGCAGCGACGCGTTCACCTTCACATCGGCCGCGAGCCGCGCGCGCAGCTGGCCGTCCCACACGTTCTCGCCAAACTCGACCCCGCGCGGCGATTCCCACTGCGTGTCGGCGGCGACGACGGCCTGCACGGCTCCGGAAATCTGCACCGTCGGACCTTCGGCAGGCGCCTCGAACTGCTCGACCCCGGGACCCGCTTCGACGGGCGCGAAGGCGAGGGCGGCCTCCAGCACCACCGGCACCTCGCACTCGAGCCCGCCGTCGACCCAGGCGACCGCCGTGCACGGCCCCGCGTCCTGCGCGAACGCAGCCGTGGCGAACGAGACCAGGAAGACCGCGAATCCGCGCACTAGCCGCGCTCGAGCGCCCTTTCGGTGTACGCGTCATCGGACGCCGCGGCATCCTCGAGCTTCAGCACCGTCATCTGGGTCTTGGTGCCTGCCTGAAGATTTTCCATCAGGCTCTCGGCGGCGATCGTGCGGTCCTTGAACGCCTTCAGCTTCAGCGTCGTGTAGCGCTTGAACGGTTTGCCCGTTTTGTCAGCGTACTCGAGCTTCATCGGCACCCAGGTCTGCTTGTCGACGTAGAGCTTCACGTCGCCGTAGGGAGACTCGGCGTTGCCCTTGCCCGAAAGTACGTAGACGTCGCGGCCGTTGAACTTCTCGTCGGGCAGGCGCTTCGCGTCTTCGTCGCGGGTCCCGTTGCTGGCGATGTCGGCGTAGGAAAAGTCGGTGTCCATGAACGCCTTGCCGCGCTCGGACTTCGCGACCTTTCGCACCCGCTTCAGCTTCGGCAGGTACAGCGAGATGTCGTCGGCCTCGCCCGCGACGCCTTCGATGGTGAGAAACGCGACGCCCGCGACACCCGCTGGCTGGATGAAGCGCGAGAGCGCGTGGTTCTTGCCACCGACGTTTTTCGACGACGTGGTCAAGACCTGGTCTTTCGTCTTCCCGTCGGCGGACGTGGTGGTGAGCTTCAGATCGGCCGAGAGGTTGACGAGATTCAAGGCGCCCCGTTCGCGCGACTTCTTCGAAATCTCGGCCGCCGTCTCTTCGCCCAGCGCCGCGGTGGCCGCGAGCACCGTGCACAGCATCCACACTCGAGTCATGGTCGGCTCCTTACTTCAGGGACGGGGGCCGGGCCCTTTTGATTCGCGCTCCGCAGAACTGCTTCGAGCCGCTGTTCGGCCGCGCGCAAGCGGTCGTCTTTCGGCAGCAACACCCGCGCGATCGCCAGCTGCGCCAGCGCCCGCGGCACATCCCCCCGCGCCACTTCGCACCGCGCGTCGGCTTCCAACGCCCACGGGTCGGCCGGCGCGTAGAGCACCGCCGCCGATGACGCCTCGCACGCACGTTCGATTTCCCCCATCTGCAGCAAGGCGACCGCGAGCTCGCGGCGCGACGTCACATCGCCGGGCTCGCCCCGCACCGCGGCCGACAACGCATCGGCGGCAGCTGCGGGCTCACCGTCTCTGAGCAGCGCTCCGCCAAGCCGGCCCAGCACCGGCGGCGCATTCGGAAAGAGCAGCGCCCGCGCCCGGGCCTCGCGCAGCGCCTTCGGCTCGTCGAAGCGGATGCCGGCGACCATCGCTTCGGCGACGTGGCCATAGCGGGGGAAGCCGTCGGGAAAGGTGAAGACCAGCTGGTAGACGAGCTCGCCGCGGGGCACGAAGTAGGCGGTGAGCCTCGTGGCCCCTTGCGGTTCGTAGAAGCGGGCGCTGACTTTCAAGGCGTCGCGATCTCCCAGCCGCGCGGTCACCGGCTCTTCCGGCACCACCTTGAACACGTCGGGGCCCAGCGCCACGGGGTTGAGCCGTTCGTCGATGAAGGCGCGCGCGCTCGCCTGCGCGTCGGCCATCAGGCTGCCGTTTCCAATCTGCACCGCTTCCGCCGCAAAGCTCGCGCGCCCCAGGCCCGGCAGCCCGTTGTACCAGGCGAGGCTTCCCAGCGGGTTTGCCCCCTTCAGCCACGCGCGGGGCACGGGCACCGAGATGCCGAACGTGTCGTCTCTTTCCGTGCGCAGCATCGGCAGCGACTCGCCCAGCAGCTGCTGCCCGAAGAGCACGAACGCGAGAATCGCAAGCGACGGAGCGGCCCGCAGCGCCGGGCTCCACCACCGCGCCGGCTCGGTGAGCTGCCTCGGCCGCATGAACCCCGCGCACAACATCCCCGCCAGCAGCCCGCCGAAGTGCGCCCAGTTGTCGACGCCCTTCGAAGTGAGCCCGATCAGCAGCAGCCCGATGACGGTGGGAATCGCCGCCTCGCCCATCACCCGCCGGTACCGCGACGGCAGCAGGCCCCGGTACTTCAGGCCGAACACGACGACGCCGCCCAGGCAGCCGTACACCATGCCCGACGCGCCGATGCTCACCGCGTCCGACAGAAAGAGAGACGTCGTCATCGTCGCGATGCCCGAGAAGACGAGCAGCCACAGGTAGTCGAGCGTGCGGTACGTGTTCTCGAGCGCACCGCCGACGTTGAAGAGCACGAACATGTTGAGCCCGATGTGCAGGGCGTCGCGGTGCAGGAAGTTCGCGGTGAGCAGCCGCCACAGCTCGCCCAGGTCGGTCACCAGCGGGCCGACCTTGCCGCCGAACCGCACCATGTCGTCGATGTCCAGCGGCCCGCCCTGCACCGTGTAGAGGTAGACAGACAGGTTCAAGAGAATCAGGGCCGACGTCATCCACGGGAAGCGCGCGATCGAGAAGGTGCGGGCGAAGAAGGCGCGGCGGGGCTCGTGCAGCGACTGGTAGAGGGTGAGCTCGCAGGCGGGCACGAAGTTGTCGCCGGTGACGGCGGGCACGCGAACGAGGCTCTGGGGGCTGACCTCGCCACGGCGGACGCGGGCCTCGAATTCGGCCAGATCGACGTGCTCGTCGCCTGATTCCGTTCTCAAGGTGAGGGGTTGACTCATGGCGGCGCCGCGTCATTCTCACCCGACCGGCTGACGGATGGACACCCATGGCTCAAAAGCCGTCGTGATTTGGCGAGGATGCACTTTGTTCCGAGCTGGTTTGTGGTGCTAGAAATCGGGTCCGCGTGCTGAAGCTGATCATTGAAGACGACGAAGGCCGAAAGACAGTCGTCCCATTCGTACGGGATGAGATCACCATCGGCCGTCAAGAAGGGAACACGATCCGACTGACGGAGCGGAACGTCTCTCGCCGCCACGCCCGGCTGCTTCGTCAAAACGGGCACGTGCTGGTCGAGGATCTCGGCAGTTACAACGGGATCCGGATCAACGGCGACAAGATCCAGGGCCAGGTGCCGGTGCATGACGGCGACCTGATTCAGATTGGCGACTACGACCTCGCGGTTCAGACCGAGGCGACGCAGGCGGCGGCCGCGGCTGCCGCAGCAACGTCCCCCATTCTCCCGGTGAATGCGGGCCAGGGTCCGACCGCGACGGATCTCGACGCACTCCCGGAAAAGGCGTCCCACCGTCAGTCGGCAGCGTCGAGCGCGATGACGATGAAGCTGCCGGACATGAACCAGACGTCGCCCGCGCTGCCGATCGTCAGCGATGCGAGCCAGACGCTGGGGGGCGATGAAGACGGCCCCGAAGAAGCAGACCCCGACGACGTGCAGTCGGCTTCGGGCGAGTCCGAAACGGGCCGCCGCCAGTCGACCGCGATCATCCGCATGGACCAGGTCGAGGGAAACCGCCCCCGCCAGGTGGTGGACATCGACCCTTCGGAAGCGCCGCGCCTCGTGGTGCTCAACACCGAGTTCGCGGGCCGTGAGTTCGCGTGCATTCGCACCGAGCTGAAGATTGGCCGCATCGAAGACAACGACATCGCGCTCGATCACCGGTCGCTGTCGCGCACGCACTGCAAGATCGTTCGCGAAGACACGGGCGAGTGGCGCGTCGTCGACATGCAGTCGGCGAACGGCTTGATGGTGAATGGCGAGCCCTACGCGCAGTCGGCCCTGCGCACGGGTGACACGCTCGAGCTGGGTCACGTGAAGTTCAAGTTCGTGGGGCCGGGTGAAGTGTTCACCCTCGCTGCGTCGTCCGAAGGTGTGCAGGTGAAGCGGGCAGCCAGCAGCAGCTCGAAGGCCCCGATGATGGCGGCGGTCGCGGTGGGCGTCGTCGCGCTGCTGGGCGCCGCTTACTTCTTCGTGGTGCGGCAGAAGCCCAGCGTCCCCGTGGTGGTCGAACCGCCCATCGCGGTGAACAACCCGCCCGATCAAGACACGCCGCCCGAGCCGCGCGAGTTGACCCCAGAAGAAAAGGGCAAGGAAGTCACCCGGAAGCTCGACGAGGCGCGCGACGCGCTCGCCAGCCTCAACTGGGAAAAAGCCGAAGAGATCCTCAAGAACGTGAAGATTGGGGATTCCCCGCACCCCCAGGCCCTTTCGCTGCAGAGCCAGATGGCCGGCGAGAAAGCCTACAAGCTCGCGCTCGAGCGGGCGGAAAAGGAACTGCAGGACGGCAACCTGAGGGCCGCGAACGACGACCTCGACGCCGCTTCCAGCACCCAGTTGATGCGGAAGCGGTACGCGGCGGCGCGCGCGCGATACGACCGCCTATCGACCGACGAGATTGCGGCCAACTCCGCCGTGAAGAAGAACCCGGTCGCGGAAGTGAAGCCGGTGGCCGAGGTGAAGCTGGCGCCGGTCGAAGCGCCGAAGCCGGCGGACAACGCGTTCTACGAAGAAGGGCGCCGGCTGTTCAAAGAGAAGCAGCTTCCCGCCGCCAAGACCCAGCTCGAGAAGTGCGTCAAGGCCGCGCCCAGGAACTACGAGTGCCACAAGCTGCTCGGTACCGTTTACGCAAAGATGAACAACTCAGAAGCAGGCGCAAAGGAGTACAAGGAGTTCCTCCGTCTGGCCCCGCCGGATCATCCGGCCATTCCCCAGGTCCAGGCCATCATCGACCAGTTCGAAAAGCCGCCTAAGTAAATCCCGTGCGACACTCCACTTCGATTCGCGCCCTCGTCGTCGACGACGAGGTCGAAAACGCCGACCTGTTCAAGCTCATCCTCTCGAAAGAGGGCTACCAGGTCACGGCCCTGACGGACCCGACGCTGGCGGTCAGTGAGCTGAAAGCGCACGACTACCACCTCGTCGTCCTCGACATGATGATGCCGGCAATGTCGGGCACCGAGGTGCTGAAGGAAATCCGGAAATGGGACGACGACATCGCGGTCATCGTCGCCACCGGGTACCCGACGGTCGACACAGCGGTCGAGAGCTTGAAGCTCGCGGCCAGCGACTACGTGAAGAAGCCCGTCGAGCCCGCGGCCTTCATGGAAACGGTGCGCAGTGTCCTCAGCAAGAAGGGCATCTCGCGAGACCCCGAAGCCGA
>JAYUXE010000373.1:0-5092 GCA_043753165.1 Archangiaceae bacterium
AGGAGCTCGGCGTTCTTCAGCGAGTACTGCGTGACGACGGCGCCCGACTTCGTACCGTACGGAACGCGCGCCGTGTCACCGAGGTAGACGGTGCTTTCCATCGGCAGGCGGGCCATCAGCGCCTTGAGCACCGTCAGCCCGCCGACGCCTGAATCGAAGACCCCGATCGCGCTGTGTCTGTCGTGCCGCACGCTTCACAGGCTCTAACACGAAGCGTGCCGGGGCTACTGCGTGCGGAACATCTGCACGTTGACCGCGGCGTTCATGCCGCTGAACTGACCGGCGACCACCGTCACCACCGGGGCCGCGCTGTAGTTCGACTGGAAGACGCGATTGCCGGTGCCCGCCGCGATGATGCGAACGCCGTAGGTGCCGGGCTTCAGGTAGCTGTACTCGACGCCGGTGAGATTGCACGCGTGCTTGTCGCCCGCGCTGCCGTAGACGAGGTTGCCCTGGGCATCGACGAAGTTGACGTACACGTCGGTGATGCCGGCCTGCCCGCAGGTCTGCGCCACCGAGCCGTCGGTGATGCTCCATTTCACCGCCGTGCCGCCCACTGCCCAGACCAGCGTGTATTCCGACGTGCTGGGCGCGCCCGAGGTGGTGGTCAGCGTGCTGCTCGCGCGGAAGAACGCGTAGCCGGTGGAATCCACCGCGGTGAGGTCGATGGAATGCGTGCCCGCAGAAAGAAAGGGCGTCTGCACGCCGGGGTTCGTGTTCCAGCCGAGGTTGCAGGCGACGGTGGTCGGTGCCGCGTTGTCGATGCTGACGAGCACGTTTGCCACGCCGGCCATCGCGCAGTCGGGGTTCGGAGCGCCCTGCAGCGACGGGAACTTCCAGTTCAGGTACGCGTAGGACGTCGGGCCGCCCACCGGAGTCAGATCGATGTCGACGCGGGTTCCACGGTCGACGGTGAAGGTGCCAGAGCCCGCGTAGAGAACCTCGTTGCGGTAGCCAATCGCCTCGATGGTGAACGAGTAGCTGCCACCCGCGAAGTCCTTGAGCACCACGCCCGGGTACTCGGCCACCAGGCAGGGGTAGACGCCCGCGTTCATCAGCGACTGGCCGGGAATGCTGATGCGCACCGACTTCACCGATGAGGCGGTGTTGCAGCTGGCGCCCGCGAAGCTCCAGCTGAAGGTGACGTCGCCGCTGCGAAGCGTCGGGCCGCCGCCCGTGCCGACGATGATGCAGCCGGTCGAGCTGGCCAGAGCGAGGAATGCCACCATCAAACGCGCGTTCATGAATCCTCTCCTTCGGTGTTGTTGGCTTCGAACACGTCGGACGCGGCGTTGTTCGTTAAAATTCAGTAGAAGCCGCCAACCTCTGGATTTTCGAGGCGAATTATTGCCGGGGGTGCGACAGGGATGTTAGCTCTCGGGGTTCATGCTCGGCGCAATCAACTACCTCGAGGTGCTCAAGCAGGCCTCTCTCATCGAGCTGCTGGTGCTCGCCATTCTGGCCCTCGCCTCTGCCTGGTCGTGGGCGTTGATCGTGATGAAGTCGGTGCAGCTGCGCCGCGCGAGAAGCGAGTCGGTGGCCTTCCTGGACGTCTTCTGGAAGGCGTCGCGGCTCGACGCCATCTACCAGTCGGCCCAGAAGCTCGAGACCTCGCCTTTGAGCAAAGTCTTCCGCGCCGGCTACGAAGAGCTGTCGAAGCTCGCGCAGCACAAGAATGACAAGGACGGAGCGATGGCTGAACGCCTGGGCGGCATCGAGAACGTCGAGCGTGCGTTGAACCGCGCTTCGACATCCGAGCTCACCGAGCTCGAGGCGCGGGTGTCGTTTCTGGGCACGATTGGGGCGGCGGCTCCGTTCGTCGGGCTGTTCGGCACGGTGATGGGCATCCTCGGCGCGTTCAACGAGATCGCCGAGAAGGGCAACGCGACGATCGCCACGGTCGCCGCGCCCATTGGCAACGCGCTGCTTGCCACTGCGGCCGGCCTGTTCGCGGCGATTCCCGCGGTCGTCGCGTACAACTCGTTCGTCGCGCGCATTCGGGTCTTCGACACCGAGATGGCGAACTTCTCGGCCGACTTCCTCAACATCGTGAAGCGGCACTTCTTCAAGTAATGGGAATGGGCGGAGGAAAAGGCGCGCCGGGGCGTTCGACGATGTCGGAGATCAACGTCACGCCGATGGTCGACGTGATGCTGGTGCTGATGATCATCTTCATGGTCACCGCGCCGCTGATTCAGCAGGGCGTGAAGGTGAACCTGCCCGAGACGAAGGCGGCTGCCGTCGAGGCGTCCGACAAGAAGCTCGTGATCAGCATCGACGTGAAGAAGCACGTCTACATCGGTGAGACCGAAGTTCAGCTCGAAGAGCTCGAAGAAAAGCTGAAGACGAACGCCAAAGCGCAGGCCGACAAAGAGCTCTACCTGCACGCCGACAAAGAGCTGCCCTACGGCATCGTGGTCGAGGTGATGGCGGCGGCCCAACGCGCGGGAATCACCAACGTCGGAATGATCACGGACCCGATGGGGGCCAGCCGGACGTCGAAGGACAAGAAGGACAAATCGAAGCCCTGAACATGCACCCCGCTGCCGCGCAGAGCCTGCTGGCGCAACGTCCGTCGAAGGTGGTGGGGTTCTTCGCCATCTCGGTGGCAATGCACATGCTCGCGATCGCGGTGGGGTTGGTGGCGAGCTGGCTGCTGGCGCCGAAGCTGCTCGACCTGGAACAAAAGCCCATCACCGCGTCGCTGGTTCGCCTGGGCAAGCCGCGCGACGAGAAGCTGCTGCCGCGCAAAGAAGAGGCGCCGCCCGAGCCACCGAAGAAGGTAGAGAAGGTCGAGGTACCGATTCCGGTGCCGAGCCCGAAGGCGGTGGTGGTGCCCGGGCCCGAACCGAAGAAGCCGACCGCGAAGCAGGACTTGTTCAAGGCGCTCAACAATGCGTCGAAGCAGGCGAAGCCCGAAGAGCTCGAAGGCAAGGCCGACGGCGACCCGAACGGCGATTCGGCAAAGGAAGAAGGCGAACGGTACTTCGGCATCATCTCGGCTGCGGTGCGGCGTTACTACGACGTGTCGAACACCATTCCCGAGGCAGAACGTCGTACGTTGAAGGCCGAAGTCGCGTTCAAGGTGACGGTGAGTGGTGAGGCAACCGACGTACACATCTCCAAAACATCAGGCAACGAATTGTTTGATGAAGCGGTCGTGTCAGCCGTCAAGAAGGCATCGCCGTTCTCCCCTCCTCCCGAGCACATGAAGAAGGGGCTGCAGTCTGTGGGCGTCAAACTGGCTTTCTCTCCGTGAGGCAATCGATGCGCATTCAGACCTTCTTCGTCGCAGCGGTGTTGTTTCCACTGGCCGCGCTCGCGCAGGCCCCGGTGATCGAGATCTCGGGTGCCAACTACCGGCCGATGCCACTCGCGCTGTCGATGCCGGCGTCGATGGACGACGCGGCAAAGGCAAAGCTCGCCGAGTTCGACGACGCGTTGACGTTCGACTTGAAGAGCTGTGGCCTCTTCACCCTGCTCGACCGCAAAAGCTTCCTCGCCGATGGGAAGGAAGGCATCACCGCGGGCAGCATCAACTTCGCGAACTGGGTCAACGTCGGCGCCGATGCGCTGGTGAAGACGCAGATCTCGGTCGAAGGCGGAACCCTGAAGGGCGAGCTGCGGCTGTTCACCGTTGCCAGCGGCCGGGAAGAGCTGAAGGCCAGCGAGTCGGTGACGGCGTCGGATCCGCGCAAGCTGGCGCACAAGCTCGCGAACGCGGTCTACAAGTTCTTCACCCGTGAGACGGGGCCGTTCGAGTCGCGCATCACGTGGGTCAAGAAGACGTCAGCGGGCAAGGACGTCTACATCTCGGACTGGGACGGGCATGGCCAGGTCGCGATCGCCACGGGCGGCATCAACCTGTTGCCGGCGATGTCAGACCAGACCACGGTCGCGTACACGTCGTACAAGAAGGGCAAGCCGGACCTCTGGGTGCAGAAGGTCGGCGGCAATGCGACGTCGCTGGTCTCGGCAGGGCGGATGGCGACGGGCATCGCGTACTCGCCTGATGGAAAGCGCATCGCGTACGCGCTGGCCGACGGTGAGAGCGCGCAGATCTTCGTTTCGGCCGCCGATGGCAGCAACCCACGCCAGCTCACCAACACGCCCTTCTTCATCAACACCAGCCCGACGTGGTCGCCCGACGCCAAGCGCATCGCGTTCGTCTCGAACCGCGGTGGCTCGCCGCAGGTGTACTTGATGTCGTCCGACGGCGGCGACGCGAAGCGGCTCACCTTCCAGGGCAACTACAACCAGACGCCCGACTGGAGTCCGCGCGGAGATTTGATCGCCTTCACCGCCCGCGACGAACGCAACGCCTTCGACCTGTTCACCGTGAATGTGGATTCCGGCAAGGTGCAGCGCATGACACAGGACCAGGGCAACAACGAAGAGCCCACCTTCTCGCCCAATGGCCGGCTGATCATGTTCACCAGCACCCGCAATGGCGGCGTCTCGCAGCTGTTCGTGATGACGGCCGACGGCAACAACCAGGTGCCGCTGCCCGCAGACAAGGGCAGCTACTCGACCCCCGACTGGGGGCCGTGAGCTGCGGAAAACTACTCGCGCATCAGCGCGGCGCCCCAGTGGAACCCGGCGCCGAGGCCGACGAAGCAGATGAGGTTGCCCTTCTGAATGCGGCCGCTCTTCTTGCATTCGTCGTAGGCGATCGGAATCGTGGCCGCGGTCGTGTTGCCGTACTTGTAGATGTTGTTGAACATCCGGTCGTCCGGCAGCTTCAGCGCCTTCTGCACCGCTTCGCTGATGCGCTGGTTCGCCTGGTGGGGGATGACCAGGTCGACTTGATCGAGCGTCACCCCAGCCTTCGCGCAGACCTCGTGCACGGCCTCCGGCATCTTCGTCACGGCGGTCTTGAACACGGTCTTGCCGTCCATCACCGGCACGTACCGGCCTTCCTTCGCGTGCTGCTCGCTGAAGTACGGCCGGTAGGCGAAGCCACCTGAAGGCACGTAGAGGCTCTCGACGTTCTTGCCGTCGGTGTGCAGTGCAAACGCGAGCACCCCCGTGTTTTTCACGTCATTGGGGCCAAGCACCACCGCGCCCGCGGCGTCGCCGAACAGGACGACCA
>JAYUXE010000374.1:0-2079 GCA_043753165.1 Archangiaceae bacterium
GACGCTGCGATTCCGCTGCTCGAGCGCCGCGAGGCCGACCTGGTCGTCGGCAGCAAAGCGGCGGTCGGGGCTTCTGACGAACGCCCGATCATCCGCCGGGTCGCGACGCGGGTGCACAACACCGTGCTCTGGGCGGCGCTCGGCTTCAAGGGCACCGACACGCACGGCCTCAAGGCGTTTCGCCGCGAAGCGTTGATGCCGACGATCGCCCATTGCGTCGTCGACATGGACGTGTTCGCCAGCGAGTTCGTGGTGCGCGCCTGGCGCGATGGCGTGAAGGTGCTCGAGATTCCGATTCAGCTGCACGAGAAGCGCGAGCCGTCGATTCACCTGTTCCGCCGCGTGCCGAACGTGCTGCGCAACGTCGCAAAGCTCGTCTACGTGATCCGGGTGCGGGGTCAGTAGCCGGTGTCTCGCCTGGCAGCGGTGTCCGTCGATCTCGACACCCTGCCGCACTACCTGCGCATTCAGGGCCTCGAAGAGTCGCTGATCGACGGCCACGCGCGGACGCTGGTCTCGAAGGTGGCCATCGGTCGCTTCCTCGAGCTCTTCGATGGGAAGCCGGCGACGTTCTTTGCGATTGGCGAAGACGTGCTGGATCCGAAGATGACGGCCGGCCTGCAGAAGGCGCACGCGGCGGGCGTCGAAATCGCAAGCCACAGCTTTCGCCACGACTACGCGCTGTCGCGCCAGACGCCGCTGCGAATTGCGGATGATCTGGCGGCGGCGCAGGAAGCGATCGAAGCGGCAGTGGGCGTCGCTCCGGTCGGGTTTCGCGCGCCCGGCTACACGCTGTCGCCCGCGCTGCTGCAGGCGGTGGCGAACCTCGGGCTCAGCTACGACTCGTCGGCGTTTCCCGCGGTGCCGTATTACTCGGCGAAGGCGTTGGTGATGGGCGCGCTGCGCGTCGCCGGCCGGCCGTCACGGGCGGTGCTGGATTCGCCGAGGGTGCTGCTCGCTCCGCGGGGGCCGTACCGCCCCGATTTGCTCGCCCCGTACTCGAAGGGCAACGCGCCGCTGGTCGAGCTGCCGATGATGGTGGCCCCCGTCACGCGCTTGCCGTTCATCGGCACGTTCGTCACCCAGATGCCGTGGTCCCTGGTGAAGGCAACGTACGCGACGTTCACGCGCGACCCGTTGCTCAACTTCGAGCTGCACGCGATCGACGTGCTCGACGTGTCCGACGGAGTTCCCCGTGCGCTGGCCGCCCAGCAGCGCGACCTGAACGTGCCGGTGCGAGAGAAGCTCAAGCGCCTCAAAGAAGTATTTGCCTGGTTGTGGAGCGACGGCGAACCCGTCACGCTCGCTCAGGCGTCACAGCGATTGGCGTCCCGCCTGTAGTCGGCAGGGCAATTCGAGGCGATGGAAACCGAGAAGCTCGGCAAATACCGGCTGTTGTCCCTGATCGCCACCGGCGGCATGGGAGAGGTGTTTCTCGCGCGTCAGGAAGGCCCGGCCGGCTTCTCGAAGACCGTCGTCATCAAGCGGATCTTGAGGCACCTGGCCGACGACCAGGGCTTCATCGACATGTTCTTGAACGAGGCGCGGCTGGCGGCCCAGCTGCAGCACCCGAACATCGCGCAGATTTTCGGGCTCGAGCACGAGAACGACACCTGGTTCATCGCGATGGAGCACGTGCACGGCCGCAGCTGCCGCGCGTGCCTGAACGAAGCGAGGAAACGCAAGATCCGCTTTCCGCCGCGCATCGCCGCCCGCATCTGCGCGCAGGCGCTTCAGGGGTTGCAGTTCGCGCACGGCCTCACGGACGAAGGCGGCCGGCCGCTGGGAATTCTTCACCGCGACGTGAGCCCCGATAACGTGCTGGTGAGCTTCTCGGGCGCGGTGAAGCTGGTCGACTTCGGCATCGCGAAGGCGATGACGCGCAGCTTCACCTTCACGGGCCGGCTGAAGGGGAAGTTCACGTACATGGCGCCCGAGCAATTCATTTCCGGGGCCACCATCGACGCGCGCATCGACCTGTACCCGATGGGCGTGTTGCTGCACGAGCTCGTGACGCTCGAGCTGCCGGCGAGCTCGCCGAAGTCCCCGGAAGAAGCGGTGCAGAACCGCAAACCCTAC
>JAYUXE010000375.1:0-5089 GCA_043753165.1 Archangiaceae bacterium
TGGGCGCTGATCGGCGCCGGCATCACCGCGGTGATCGCCCGCAGCTACGCCTTCATCCACAAGCGCAACCTCGTCAACGAGGCGCTCAGCTACCTGGTCGTGAAGGATCCGGCCTTCTATGAGCTGGCGCAGGAAGACACCGCGGTGAGCATCGACTTCAAGGCGGGCACCGTGAGCGTCGCGGGCAAGACCTTCAGCGCCGAGGTGCCGTCGGCGATCGTCCAGGCGCTCGCCCGCGAAGGCGGCCTGGTGCCGGCGATCAAGCGCCACGGCAAGCAGGTGTTCGAGGCGCTGTCGTCTTAGAGCCAACCGTGGAACTCAACCCGCTCGACCTTGGGATCTGGGCGATGGGCGCTGCGGTGATCGCCGTCGTGATGCGCGGCAACCTCTGGCGGGCCTGGCTGTGCCTGTGGCCGACGTCGATGGTGCTCGAAGCCGACGCGCCGGCGGGCCAGGTGAAGCTGCCCGAAGAGCTCGAGAAGCCCGACGCCGAGCTGCGCGCGCTGGGCCTGATCAGCATCGGCTCGCACCTCGAGCGGCCACGCTTCGGCCCCGAGACGTTCAGCTACGACTACGCGCACCCAACCGAGAAGTGCTTCGCGACGCTGTACGTCGGGCGCACGGGAGCACCGCGGCTCTACTTCCTGACACCCACCAGCGGCGGCGGGTTCGTCATCACCGCCAACCACCGCCGCGCCGCGCGCGAGATCAAGGGCCGATACCTGTCGGGGGCGCTCGAGTCGCTGCCTGCCTCGCGCGTCTTCACCGCCCACCTGCGCCGCGTCAGCCAAGTCGGCACGCCCCAGGCCGAGCTGACCCAGGAAGGCCGGCTCGCGGCGGGGCGCGCGTGGTTCGCAGGGCACGGCAACCTCGAAGTGCGCCAACAGAACGCGCTTGGACTGTTGTGGACGGTAGGGACTGTTGGCATGGTGGCGGCCGCGATTTTTGGCCGTCGCAGCTGATTCACCGACGAGGGTTCGACAATGAAGAGCGTCTCGAAGAACGAAGAGATCTGGTTCCTGGCAGGCAAGCGCACCCCGTTCGGAGCTTTCGGCGGCGCACTCAAAGATCTGACCGCGACCGACCTCGCCGTCGAATCCGCAAAGGCAGCGCTGATCGCCGCGAAGGTCTCTGCCGACGACATCCAGCACGTCGTCTACGGCAACGTGATGCAGACGTCGGCCGACGCCATCTACCTTCCCCGCCACGTCGGCCTGCGCGCCGGTGTGCCGGTGCCCGTCGGCGCCCTGGGCGTCAACCGCCTCTGCGGCTCGGGCTTCCAGGCCTTCGTCACCGCCGCCGAGATGATGCTCACCGAGCAGGCGCACGTCGTCCTCGCCGGCGGCACTGAGTCGATGTCGCAGGCGCCCCACGTCATCCGAGGCGCGCGCTGGGGCCTGCAGCTGGGCAAGGGCAACCTCGAAGACTCGCTGTGGAGCGGCCTCACCGATTCCTACGCCGGCGTCCCGATGGGGATGACCGCCGAGAACCTCGCCGAGCAGTACAAGATTTCGCAGGACGAGGTCGACGCGTACTCGCTGCTGTCGCAGAAGCGCTTCGCCGCCGCGCAGGAAGGCGGCCGGCTCGCTGCCGAGCTGACCCCGGTCGAGCTGAAGACCCGCAAGGGCACCACGATGTTCGAGAAGGACGAGCACAACCGCCCCGACGCGACGCTCGAGGGGATGAAGAAGCTCCCCAAGGCCTTCAAGAAAGACGGCGTCGTCCACGCCGGCGCCGCCAGCGGAATCTGCGACGGCGCCGCGAGCATGGTGATGGCGACCCGCACCTGGGCCGACAAGAAGGGGCTCAAGCCGATGGGCAAGCTGCTCAACTGGGCATCGGCGGGGTGCGATCCAAAGACGATGGGCATCGGGCCGGTTCCGGCGATTCGCCGGCTGCTCGAGCGCGCCGAGCTCAAGCTGGGCGACGTGCACCTCTTCGAGGTCAACGAGGCGTTCGCGCCCCAGTACCTCGCGGTCGAAAAGGAGCTCGGCCTCGATCGCGAGAAGACCAACGTCGACGGTGGCGCGATCGCTGTCGGCCACCCGCTGGGCGCATCAGGCGCGCGCATCACGCTCCACCTGATCAACGAGCTGAAGCGCCGCGGGCTCAAGTACGGAATCGGCAGCGCTTGCATCGGCGGCGGTCAAGGGATCGCAGTGCTGGTCGAAGCGGTCTGAAGCAGGCTAAGGACAGTGACGATGAGTGAGATTCCAGACGCGAAGACGCTGCGCGAGCGAGCCAAGCAGATCGCCGAGTCGCGCCGGCAGGTGAAGAAGAACCAGAAGCGAAAGTGCTCGCTGTGCGGCACCGAAGAGTCGGACAAGACGCCGTTCTTCGCGCATCCCGATGGCATCGGCCCGACCTGCAAAGAGCCGAGCCTCTGCGAGCATTTCCGGGCGGGTCCCAAGCGCACGTTTTAAGTAGGGGCTCATGCGCGACGGAATCATCTTCGATTGGAACGAGATCGAGGCGCGGCCAAAGCCTGAGCACGCCTTCGACCTCAACGACGAGACGCTGCGCGACGGAGTTCAGTCGCCTTCCGTCGTCGACCCTTCCATCGAGGACAAGTTCGAGCTGCTGACGTTGATGGACAGCGTCGGGATCCGCTCGGTGAACATCGGGCTGCCCGGCGCCGGCAAGCGCGCCTTTGACGACGTGGTCGCGCAGGCGAAGTACATCGGCAAGCACAAGCTGAAGCTGATGCCCAACTGCGCAGCGCGCACGGTGATGGCGGACATCGCCCCGGTCGTCGAGGCTTCGCAGAAGGCCGGCCGGAAGATCACCGTCTACACCTTCATCGGCAGCAGCCCGATTCGCCAGTGGGCCGAAGACTGGTCGCTGGACTTCATCGAGAAGACGTCGGCCGACGCGATCACCTTCGCGGTGAAGGAAGGGCTCGAGGTCGCCTACGTCACCGAGGACACCACCCGGTCGTCGCCGCAGAACCTCGACCGCCTCTTTCGCAGCGCGATCGACCATGGCGCCAGCCGGCTGGTGCTGTGTGACACCGTCGGCCACGCGACGCCGCACGGCACGAAGGGCCTCGTCGAATGGACGAAGGGCGTGATCGCCTCATCGGGCGTCGACATCAAGATCGACTGGCACGGCCACAATGATCGCGGGCTCGCGGTGGTCAACGCGATCGCGGCGCTCGAAGCGGGCGCGCAGCGGCTTCACGCTTGCGGCCTGGGGGTAGGAGAGCGCGTCGGCAATACGTCGATGGATCTCCTCCTGCTCAACCTGAAGCTGATGGGGTGGATCGATCACGATCTCACTGACCTCGTCGCCTACGTCCAGAAGGTGTCGACGTCGACCCAGGTCGCGATCCCCGTCAACTACCCGCTGTCGGGCGCCGATGCCTTTCGCACCGCGACCGGCGTTCACGCCGCGGCGATCATCAAGGCCAAGAGCAAGGGCGATGATTGGCTTGCCGACCGCATCTACTCGGGCGTGCCCGCGGGCGACTTCGGGCGTGAGCAGGTGATCGAAGTTGGCCACATGAGCGGAATGAGCAACGTGCGCTTCTGGTTGGCGCACCGAAAGCTGCCGGTCACCGACGAGCTGTGCCAGCGGATCCTCCAGGCCGCGAAGGCCACCGGGTGGACGCTGTCCGAGAAGGAAATCCTCGCGCTGATCAAGCCTGCGGCGGTGAAGGGGCACAGCAAGGCGAAGGCCGTTAAGAAATCAGTCAGGCGAGTGAGGGCTTAAACCCATGGCGACGGTGCAGTTCACGAACGTGAAAGTCTTCTCGACGACCCTCGCGCGAGACCGAGAGGTGATGGGCGAGAAGATCACCGGCTGGCTGAAGGAGCACGGGTCGAACCTGCAGATCGTCGACAAGATCGTCACCCAGAGCTCGGACAAAGAATTTCACTGCCTGACGATCACCCTGTTCTTTCAGCCGAAGTGAGCCCGCGCTTCTCTTTCGGCCTCCCGCCGATCCGCACGGTGCCAGCAAAGCTCGCAGTCGCGTTGGTCGTCGGGTCGCTCATCTTCACCCAGCTGCCGATGCTCGCGCTCTGGCCCGCCCAGGTGTTTCCGGGCCTGAGCTTGTGGCAGCCGCTCACCTACGTCTTCGTCGAGACCAGCGCGATGGGCGTCATCTTCGGCGCGCTGATCCTCTGGAGCATCGGCGGGGCGCTCGAGCAGAGCTGGGGTACGCGCAAGCTGCTCACGTTCGCGATTGCCGTCCCCATCGTCTCGGCGCTCCTCACGGTGTTGGTGGGCCTCTTCGTGGATCCGGTCGCAGGGTTGGTGTTCGGCGGCGGCACGGTGATGACCAGCGCGCTGTGGGTTGCGTTCGGGCTGTCATGGGGCCAGCGGCAGACGGGCTTCTGGGGCATGCCGGTCACTGGCAACGTGCTCGCGCTGATCGGCGTCGGCTTCGTCGTCCTGAACGCTGCGTTCACCAGCCCATGGGTCGTCGTGCCCTCCGCGTTCGGCATCGCGATCACCTTTGCCGTCGTGAAGCTCAACTTCCCCGGCGGAACCTGGGAACGCTTCACCTCGTGGCGGCTGCGTCGGCAGCTCGACAAGCGCCGCAGCCACCTCAACGTCGTCTCGGGCGACAAGCGCAACATGCCCAACGACTCCGACCGTTTCCTCCACTGACCTGGCGCTGGGCTTTGACGCACCGCGCCGTGTAACTGTTGGATTTCACTTGGGGACCCCCCGTTGACATGGGGTGGTCACATGCCTCACCTTTCGTGCATCAGCGTCGATCGTCGTCCCCGAAAGGCCGGAGGCAGAAACATGCAGGGTCAGGAAAAGCGGGTGTTCGTACGGGTCCCTGTCGTGCTCACTGCGCATTGCCGAATCGGCAACCGCTTCATCCGCGATGCAGTGGCAGACCTCTCTGAAGGCGGGCTCTACCTGAAGACGCGCGAGCCGGCGCGGGAAGGAACGCCGGTCAGGGTCGCGATCGCGCTGCCGCATGAAGAAGGCCCGCGCTTCTGCACCCTGGTTGGCAACGTCGCGCGCGTCGATCGCGATCAGCGCGGAATCTTGAAGGGGCTGGGCGTCAGCTTCTCGAGCGAAGAGATCGGCTCAACCGACTTCTCGACGCTGCAGAGCTTCATCAGCGCCG
>JAYUXE010000376.1:0-2077 GCA_043753165.1 Archangiaceae bacterium
CTGAACCACGTCGTTGAGCATGATCAAACCCGGCTTTTCAACCCAGGCCACAACGCCGCGCCGGTTCAACGCCGCCTTGACGAAGTTGGCCGGCGCAACGGGGAAGTGGGTCTGGATGACCCTGCCCGGCTGCTTGCATGGCAGGTTCTCGCTGTCGACGACGAGGCTGGCGCCGGAAGGAAAGAGGAGCCGCGTCGAAGGCGCGATTTGGGTGAGCGACGGCAGGCCGCGAAGGCAGAGGTTGGCGCCGAGCCATTCGAAGGCGATGTGAGAAACGCCGAGATCGTGGGCAATCATCGCCAGCTCTTCATCCGACACGATCGAGATCTGCCGCGAGTTGCGAAGCTCGGTGCCGCGCGGGTGGTGCTTCTGGCGCACGTTCGACTTCATCGTCAGCCCCGAATGAAGGTCCCCGTCGATTCCCGCCCACGTGAGCTCGACCCGTTCGAGCGGGCGGGTGACGAACGTGCCGCGCGTGTCGGCGAGGCCCAGACCTGAGACGGAGATCGGCGGCATCGAGGGCGAAGTGTAAGGTCCGCCCTGCCATGACCGAAGACATCTCTGAGTCGAAGTACTGGAACCAGCTTTACGTGACGGGCGAAGCGGGCTGGGACAAGGGCGTGTGCTCGCCACCGATTGCGCGGCTGTTGAGGGAAGGAATCGCTGCGCACTCGGCGCGGCTCGCGGTCATCGGCGCCGGCCGCGGGCATGAAGCGATCGAAGCGGCGCGGCTGGGCTACCGGGTCAGCGCGATCGACTTCGCGGCCGAAGCGGCAAAGGCAGCAGCCGATGGAGCGACCGCCGCGAACGTCCAGGTCGAAGTGCTGCAGGAAGATTTGTTCGGCCTTTGGAAGCGCCGGCCTGGCCACTACGACGCGGTGGTCGAGCAAACGTGCTTCTGCGCGATCGAGGTCTCGCGCCGCCCCGAGTACGTCGATGCGGTGCACGCGCTGCTGAAGCCGGGCGGGGTGTTGTTTGGTTTGTTCTACGCGCATGGCCGGCCGGGTGGCCCGCCGTTCGACACCACGGAAGAAGAGGTGCGAAGTGTCTTCGCGCCGAAGTTCGAGATCGAACGGCTCGTCATCGCGAAGGACAGCTTCGAGAACCGCGCCGGCAAAGAGCTCGAAGCGGTGTTTCGTTCTAAGCCGTGAGCTGATCGCCGGCCGCGAGCACGTCGCGCGAGCCGAGCATGCGGGCGCGTTCGGCCGAGATGAGCCTGCGGACGTGCTCGCGCAGGCCTTCGAGATCTTCACCGAATGGCGTCGGGTCGACGGGGTCGAGCACGCGCACCACGCAGCTGCTGCTCTCGCTGAGGACGATGCCGTGCTTGGGCAACGTGTCGCGCGTGCCGGTGAGAACGATGGGGTAGACGGGCACCTTCTTCACCATCGCGAGGCGGAAGGCGCCGTCTTTGAAGGGCAGCAGGTTGCCGTCGGGTGAGCGCGTGCCTTCGGGGAACATCATCACGGGCACTCCGCGATCGAGCCACTGTTCGCACTGCACCATCATCTTGCTGATGCTCGCTTTGTCGCCGCGCTTCAGCGGCACGTAGCGGTTGAGGCGCATGTTCCAGCCGAGAAACGGCATGTTGAAGACGGACTCTTTCGAGATCCACTTGAAGGGCCGGTAGAGGCCGAACAGCACGAGGATGTCGACGATCGATTCGTGGTTCGAGACGAACACCGCCCCGCCCTTCCACGGCAGCTTCTCGCGGCCTTCGACCCGCACCGTCCACAGCGGGTTCACGTAGAAATAAAGCATCGCCCACGCGCTCGAATACAGGTGCTGCATCCGACCGTTCGGGTCGAAGGGCAACGTGACGAGCCAGACGACACAGCCGATGAGGAAGAGCACGGCGCTGCTGCTGACGAAGAACAACCAGAACAGCACCGAGGAGATGGCCCGCATGGCGGCTGTTCGTACCGCGAGGACCCCGCGCAGACCAAGGGGGGAACTTTTTCGCGGTTACCCGAGGGTGACTAAGTTCTTACGCACTGAGAAATGCACAGCGGGATTGTTCGGGGTGTCGATTGACCGAACGAAGCCGATGCATCGACTATCGGCCGCCAATTTCGAC
>JAYUXE010000377.1:0-5084 GCA_043753165.1 Archangiaceae bacterium
TCCATCACCGATTCGACCCACGGCATGTCGCGCACCGAGGTGCGCTGCTCGAAGTGTGGCGGTCACCTGGGCCACGTCTTCGACGACGGCCCACGTCCGACCGGCCTTCGCTACTGCATCAACGGAACAGCGCTGAAAAAGGCGTCCGAATAGCCGTCCCCCTCTTTGCCGAAAGGGCGAAGGCGCGTAAATACGGTGGCGACGGCGCAATCAGGTGCGCCGCTCGTTTTCGAAGAGAAGGGGCGTACGCGTCATGAATCCGGAGCCGGCAAACTCCACCCAACACCCCGTCGACTGGGCCACCGTGCAGCTGCCGGTACCGTGGCCCGACGCGCTCGATCTTTCGCGACCGTCTGACTTCTACCGCACCGTCAAGCACCTGTTCGGCCCGCGGAAGCCCGTCGAGCTGCCGCCGAACACGCCCGGCGCGCTGCAGTTGCCCGACTACCTGCTGCACGAATTTCATCACCTGCCCAACGGCAACTTCTCGAGCTTCTACGCCGACGGCTACCTCTGGGCGTTCGACGCCACGATGCTGGGCCTTTCGCGCGGCCGGCGCGCGCTGATCGCCGAACGCTTGAAGCACCATCAATCCGTGCTCGACATCGGCTGCAGCGGCGCCGACCTCGCGGCCGCCTGCCGCCGCGCCGGGGTCGAAGATGTCGTCGGCCTCGACGCCTCGCCGTACATGCTGCAGCAGGCCGCGCGCCGGAACCCGGGCATCCCGCTGGTGCAGGGCCTCGCCGAAAAAACCGACTTCCCAGACGGCCGCTTCGACGCGATCGCCGCGTGCTTCCTCTTCCACGAGCTGCCCCACGCTGCGCACGACGACGTGCTGCGCGAGGCGCGGCGCATCTTGAAGCCCGAGGGCGAGCTTTTGATCTGTGAGCCCGCTCCAGATCAGATGCGCCTCGGGCTGTGGGAGCTCTTCAAGAAGGCCGGCCCGCTGGCCTTCTGGTGGAAGCTCATCACCAAGCTCGCGCACGAGCCCTTCGTTCACGAGTGGCACTCGCGCGAGCCGAAGGCGTGGTTCGAAAGCCAGGGCTTCGAGCTGGTGGAAGACACCACCGACGTGCCCTTCCGCACCTGGATCGCGAAGCGGGTTTAGTCGGCTGCCCAACGTGCGTCATGGGCATGCCGCGCGGCCGAGGCGCGCGCCGCGCGAGCAAAAGCAAAGGGCCTCCAGGTCGACGACCCCTGGAAGCCCTTCGAACCGAACGACGGCAGAGCTTCGCTTAGAGCAGAATCGACGTGTGCGGGTTGGTGCCAAACGGCTCGCCGCCCACCTTCAGCGTCTTGGCGAGGTAGGACCAGAAGGCGGGAACCGACGGCGTGCCCGCGGGCAGCTGAACGTTTGCGCTGACCTTGCCGGTGGTGCCGGGCTTGACGTAGCGGCCGATGACGGTCGCGTTGAGCGCCGACGCGTGGTCCGAGCCGGGCAGGCTGCGGTTGAAGTCGCCGAGGATCGCGATGACGACGTTGCGGGTGGGGTCATTCACCATGCGGGTGATGAAGGTCTTCAACGGCGGGAGGATGCGCGTGTTCATCATGTTGCGAACGTTGGTGCCCGTGCGGTCACCGTGGGTGTCCCAGCCACCGTCGACCGCGATGGCGAAGTTCGCGCCGGCGGTAATCATCAGCTCGGCCGCGGCAATCTTGCTGGCGAAGTTGTTCACCGCCGTCGCCATCGGCTGCATTCCGTACGCCTGCGCCATCGCCGCGTAGTTGAACGCCTGCACCGGCTTCAGCAGCGTATCGATGCCCGACTGCATGCCGTCGCGCATGCCCGTCATCATCGTCGGGTTCGCCGCGAGACGATCGGCCGACATCGTCTGGGCCGCCGTGATGCCTGCCGCGCCAATCTTGCGGTCGGGAATCGTCGCGTCCTGCGCGCCGCCCAGGGCCGCGATGGTCGACTTCATGTCGTTGACCTGCTGCAGCGACACGCCGCCTTCTGCCGGCCGCGCGCCCGGCATCATCTGCCCGCCCAGGTTGACGGCCTTGATGGCGCCGTCGCCGCCCATCACCGAGGCCAGCCGCAACGCGTACGACCGCGTGCCGTCGCTGAAGTTGGCGTTCTGCGCCGCGCCGTGCGCCGTGATGCCGTGGCGAATGCCGACCGTCGAGATGTGATCGAGGGCGAACTGCGGCAGCGTGCCGTAGGTCGGCGCATCGATGACGAGGCCGCCACCCAGTGCCTTCTGGTTGCCTGCGGTGACGCCGAAGGTGCCGGCGCCCGCGAAGCTGTCGGCGCTGCCGAACAGCGCGTTGTAACCACCGCTGAGGTACACCACGAGCAGCGCAGACTTCTCACCGGCGGCCTGACCGAAGGCCGTGCGAGAGATCAGCCCGTCGCCAGTCATCATCCGGGATGCCGCGAGACCGCCGGCCACTGCTCCCGTTGCCTGCATGAGAGAACGACGCGAAAACCGATTCGAGTTCATTGTGGTTGGCTCCTCGTTCTTCAGTAGGTGGTGAAGCCAGCGGCGGTCATCACCGAGGCGCAGGTGTAGGCCCAGCGACGAATCGCGTTCGTCTCGGTCATCGTGTCGACCATGGCGACCTTCACGCATGCAGCGATTTCCGGCTGCGTCGCGTCGCGGCTCCAGAACTTCCGGGCCCAGGTTCCGCACTCGGCGGCGGCGGTGCTGTTCGAGGGGATGACCTTGTACGGGGCCGGGGTGGCTGTCATCGACAGGCAGCCCTGGAAGGCGATGCGATAGGTCGTGTACACGGTCACGCCGCTGGCCACCGGCTCGCTGACCCAACGCGCGGGAAGAATCGCGTAGGTGTTGCCGACCGACGGGTCGGCCAGCATGCCCGGGGTGTTGCCGAGGACGCGGGGGAACTCACCGGTGAGTGCGCTGAAGGGCTTCATGCGCGCACGCTCGGGCCCGATGTCGCCGTCGATGCGGCCGGCGGTGAGCTCGGTGCCGGCGAAGCCCGTGTACGTCTTGCCCATGTCGCAGCGGGCGGGCGTGACGGGGGTCACCGGCGTCTCACCGCCCGGAGGCGTCACCGCCGGAGGCACGATGTCGTCAGGCGGAATCACGGCAGGCGGCACCTGCGAAGGAGGCGGATTCATGTTGCCCAGGTTCGCGCTCGAAGAACCGAGCGAGCAACCGGTGGCGAGCATCGCAGCGACGAGAGAGGCGGTCAGCGTCTTCATAGTGTGGGAGTTCATGGGTCGGTCTCCTTGTCCTTTCTCGGGCTACTGGCAGAAGGTCGCGTCCTTCGCGACCGAAGCAAGGGCGGACTGGATGGTGCCGGTCGCCTTGAAGGCGGTCATGCACCGGTCGAAGATCGGACCTTCGCAGGTCATCTCAGCCCGACCGTAGAGGAACTCGAAGGCCATGCGGCAGGCGCGGAACTCGAAGGCCTCGCTCTTGACCAGCGCCGTGACGAGCTCCTTGTCGTTGTTGATCACCATGCCGCCGAGGATTTCCTGCGGGGTGGCCGGCGGTGCGCCGAACGAGATGACCGTGTTTCCACCGGTGACGGTGGTGACCTTGCGGCTCAGGACGCTGGCGACCTTGTCGAGCGCGAACCAGCCGTCGAAGTGGCAGGCGCTGCAGCCAGCGCCCGAACGGCCGGTGGCGGTGACGTCGGCCGTCGGCGAGTTGGTCGACGCGACCAGCTTGAGGCCGATGGTGTTGTTCATGATGCGGTAGGCGGTCGAGAGCTTGATGCCGGCGAGCTCGTTGCCGGCGTACCGCAATAGCCAGGGGCGCGAACGGAAGTAGCCGAGGCCGTTGGCGTCGGCGGTGACGACCGGCTGCGTCCCGTTCGGCGAGCCGGCAGGCACGTCGACCTTGTAGTTGCCGAGGAACATCTGGTCCCACGTCAGGTTGTTCGCGAGCACGTACTTCGTCAGGTAGTACGCCGGATCCTCGGCCGCGCTGGCACCCGGGTCGTCGTTGAAGGTCGCGTTCACGAAGCGGCTGAAACGTTCCTGGAAGTCGGCCGACTGCAGCATCGCGTCGATCTGCGTCTGCGGGTCCGCGCTCGACATCAGCGCCGACACCGGGCTCTTGCCGAGCAGAGAGATCGAGAGACGGGTCGCGCAGCGTTCCGTCTTATCGGCCGCAACCGTCTGGGCAGACGCCGCGGCAGCAGTCAGGGAGAGGACAACGACAATGGCTTTCCGGAGGTTCATGGAGGGCCTTCCACCGTTTGATCGGGTGAGCATCGCGGACACCTACAGCAACCCCTGCGCCAAGCTGGCCGCAGCCGGTGGCGGGGTTATTCCCCGCGCGCGTCGCCGATTATCTCGTTGGTTTCCGGCAGGTTGGCCGCGGGCGGGGGGCGCTGCCCAGGCCTTCTGAATCCGCGCGGGTTCAAAGTGGACTGGATCTGCTCCACTGCCACCTGCCCCCTGCAGGTATCACTTCGAGCCGAGACCCCGACGCGTCAATTCCGCTGAAAGCACACGGGCTTCGGCCTTCAGGCGGGTGAAGTTCGAGTACATGCCGTCGGGCTTGGCGCCGGGCATGGACTTGAGCTGGCCGCGAATGGTGTCCATCGTGTTGCCGATTTCTTCGAGGCGCGAGACGAGCTCGTGGTCGTCGCTGAAGAGGATCTTGAGCAGCTCGTGGATCTCGACCTTGCCTTCGAGCTCGCGTTCCATCTGCTTGAACGAGACGCGCCTGGGCTTCTGGGTGGCGCGATCGACGGCCTCGACGACGGTGCGCGCGTGGGCCAGCAGCGCCTCGACCGCTGTCGCCTGCCGCATGCGCGCGAACGCGTCGATCAGGTCGCTGAGCAGCGGCGCGGTGGCCGTCTTTCCCGGCGGCTTCAGCACGGTCAGCAGCCACGCATCGATGCCGTCGCCGCCCGCTTGTTCCATCGCCTGGCGAAGGACGGGCAGCCACTCGGTGCGCAGCAGCTCGAACACGGGGGCCGCCGACCCCACCCGCCCCTTCTGCGTCTCGACCAGCGCGCGCAGGGCCTTGAGCATGTCGTCGCGTCCCATCACCGCGCGGGGGACGAACGCCCTTTCGCGCCAGGCGCCCTGCGACACTTCGGGCGCCGTCTCGCCTTTGATTTCGCGGTGGGTGCCGGTGGTGCCGCCCAGGTCTTCGCCC
>JAYUXE010000378.1:0-2076 GCA_043753165.1 Archangiaceae bacterium
GCGCGGTAATCGGAAGTAGGCTTCGCCCCCGTGGTTGCCACACACGAGTTTTCGGCCGGAGGGGTCGTCATTCGACGCTCGGGCGAAGCCTTCGAGGTCGCGGTGATCACTCCACGCGGCCGGGCGAGCGTGACGGCGCTGCCGAAGGGTCACATCGACGGCGAGGAAACGGCGCTGGACGCGGCGGCGCGCGAGGTGCGGGAAGAGACGGGGCTGGCGACGTCGCTCATCGAATCGCTGGGCGACGTGAAGTACGTCTACCGGTTCCGCGGGAAGACGATCTTCAAGGTGGTGAGCTTCTTTCTCTTCCAGCACACCGGAGGCGAGATCGATCAGATCACGCCCGAGATGCGAATCGAGGTCGATCGCGCCCACTGGATTCCGCTGATGGATGCCGACCGGAAGCTGTCGTACCCGGGCGAACGAGAGATCGTGGTGAAGGCGTTGGAGATTCTCTCGCGGGCGTGAAGGGCTGCCCCTAGACTCGCCCGCGCTTGAGCGCCACGCGTTACGAAGTGATGTCGACGTTGCCCCCGGGTGCCGGGACGCGAACGCGGGTGGCGTGGCAGGTCGGCGATCTGGGGTTCCGCCGCGCGGTGGTGCTGCGCGAGGTTCCCGAAGGCGCCGAGATCGCGGCGTCGCCGATGACGGTCGAAGGCGTGTTGCCGCTGCTCGACCTGGTCGAGCTCGATGGCCGCCGCTGGGCCGTCTACGAATTCATTGCCGGAGCGACCTTCGCCGAAGTCGCCGCCGCCCACTTTGCCGTCGAACGGTTGCCTTCGCTGGGGCTCATCGCGCGGGTCGTCATCGATGCCTGCCGCGCGATTCACCGCGTGCACAGCTGGACGGATCCCCTCGGGCTGGTCGGGCCGCAGAAGCACGGCGGGCTGTCGGACGCGGCGGTGTTCGTCGGCTTCGACGGGGTGGGGCGCGTGCTCGATCAAAACGCGCGCAGGTTGAGCAAGTTCATCGCTCCAGAGCTGACGCGGGGCGAGGTGTTCGACGCGCGGGCCGACGTGTTCTCGCTGGGAGCCCTGCTTCACCACGCCACCACGCGGTTCGAGAAGGGCTACGCAGTCACGCTTGCGCGCGCGCCATCGCCGTCGGAATTTCCGCCGCCCTCGACGGTGCATCCCGAAGCGACGCCCGAGTTCGATGGGCTCGTGACGCGGGCCCTGATGCCGGCCGCGGGCAGCCGGTACGCGACCACGCTCGAGCTCGCCCAGGATCTCGAGAATCTGCTCGGGCCGGTCGTCTTCACGTCCGAGCAGGTCAGCACCGTCTTGATTCCGCTGTTCGGCGATCGCATGGCGGCGCTGAAGGATCTGGTCGACCCCGCGAAGCGGCCGCCGCCCCCGAAGCCTTCGGTTCCGCGCGCGCCCCAGCGGGCCTCGCCCCTTCCTCCGACGGTGGGCCAGCGGAAGACGGGCACTGCGATGGAAGCGGTGGCGGCGTTCGACGTGAAGATCGACGGGTTCGCCATCGACGACGTCGAGGATCTGCCGACGCAGGCGAACATCAGCCTGCCCCCCGAGCTGTTCAAGCCGGCGCCCCCGGTGGGCGAGCGCGAGCCCGACTTCGACCCGCACGCAACGGCGCCGGGAAAGGCGCCCCCGCTGAAGCTGGACTTCGACCCGAATGCGACGACGCCGGGCATGTCTTTGGCCGCGGTCGCTCCGGGGCTGGCGCGAATTTCAGGGGTGAAGAAGGGGCTCTCGGAAGACGAGAAGGCGCGCGCGAAGGGGCAGGAAAAGATCAGCACCGCGGACCTCGACCCCGACCAGCTGTCGCCCGAGCTCAAGGCGCTGCAGGGCGCGTTCGATGGGCCCGCGCTGGGGGAAGGCGAGGAAGAGCCGACGAACGTGAGGCAGCGGCCGAGTCAGCTCGCGCTCGCTTCGCTGCCGGCCCCTGCGGAGCCGACGGGCGAGTACGACGATCCGAAGAAGCGCGAGCCGACGATGGACGTCGACCCGAACGAATCGATCGTCGAGGGCGACGACGAGCCGTACGATCCGAACCGGGGCAAGCCGTTGCGGATCGCGGCGGCGGTGTTCGCCGGGTTGTTGCTGCTCAGCG
>JAYUXE010000379.1:0-5084 GCA_043753165.1 Archangiaceae bacterium
AGACGCTTCAGCTCGTCAGTTCTGTTGAGGAATAACATTATGCACGGCAACATAATGTTGGCCTGCATAATCCTGCAATCGCAGGGTCAGGCCAGCAGCGCCTTCTCGTGCTGCAGCAGCCACTGCTTCCGCCAGAGTCCACCGGCGTACCCGGTGAGCGAGCCGTCGGCTCCGATGACGCGATGGCAGGGGACGACGAGGGCGATCGGGTTGCGGCCGTTCGCCGCACCGACGGCGCGCACCGCGGTGGGGTGGCCGATCGATCGGGCGATGTGCGCGTAGGACGTGGTGGCGCCCAGCGGGATCTCGCGCAGCGCTGCCCACACCTTCTTCTGGAAGCCGGTGCCGACGGCAGCGGTCTCGAGCGCGTCCAGCGCCTTCAAGTCACCGTCGAAGTACGCGGCGACGCGCTTCGTGGCGGCCTTGGCGAGTGGGCCGGAAGAAAAGGTCGCGCCCGGAATCGTCTTCTCGAGCCGCGCGCGCACGCGCTCGTCGGATTCGGCGAAATCCAAACCGCAGAGGCCGTCTGGGGTGGCGGCGATGAGGACGCGGCCGACCGGGGTATCAAGATGCGAGAGCTGAATGACCATGGGCTTTCTCCTCTGAGTACATCGTCCACAAACCGATTGCCGCGTAGGCCCTGAACGGGCGCCACGCCTGCGACTTGGTTTCGAGCTGCGCTTCGCTCAAGTTCCCAGCGGCGCGGCGAAGGATGAGATCGCCTGCCGGAAATGCGTCGGGCTCGCCGAACGCGCGCATCGCCACGTACTGCGCCGTCCACGGGCCGATGCCGGGCAGGGCGCACAACCGATCGATCAACGACTCGAGATCCGCAGACGGGCCGAGCAAGGCCGGCTTCCTCGCGATCATCGCCGACACCTCTTGCAGCCCGGCCGCCCGCGCGCGGGTCAGACCGATGGCGGCGAGGTCGGCCTTCGCGAGCGCGGCGGCAGTGGGGAAGAGGTGTGTGAGTCCCGGGCCGCCCGTGAACGGGACACCGAAGCGCTGCGCGAGCCGGCCACTGAGGGTGGTCGCGGCGGCGACGCTGACCTGCTGACCGAGCACCGCGCGCACCATCGTCTCGAATGGTTCCCACGAACCGGGCACGCGGACGCCTTTGGGCAATCGCAGGCCCCTGAGCTCTTGCGCGATCAACATCGGGTCGGCGTCGAGGTCGAAGAGGCGGCGCGTGCGGCGCACGACGTCGAACAGGCCGGCGGGCTTCGCGCCGTTGACGGTGATCTCGAGCGCGTGCCGGCCCGAGGCCTCACGAACGGTGAGCACGTCGGGGCCAGATGGGCCGAGGAAGGTGCGCTGGTACGAGCCGCCGTCGACACGCTCGACGCCGGGAATCGCGCGTGCAGCGAGGAACTTCATCAGGCCGTCCCAGTCGAAGGGGGGCCGGTAGGAAAGACGAAGGCGCGTGTCGCCCGTGCGGTCGGGAAGGTGGCCGCGCAGCTGGGTGGGGGTCTGACCGAAGGTGGCGCGGATGACGTCGTTGAACTGGCGGATGCTGTGGAAGCCACTGGCGAGCGCGACCTGCGTCACGGGCTGCGGCGTCGCGTCGAGCAGCACGCGCGCGAAGTGGGCCCGGCGCGAGGCGGCGACGGCCTGGGGTGAGGTGCCGAGGTGTTTGTCGAAGAGGCGGCGAAGGTAGCGGTCGCCGATGCCGAGCTGGCCGGCCAGGGTCGCGACGCTGTGCTCATCGAGGACGCCGCGCTCGATGAGGCGCAGCGCGCGAGAGACGGTGGCCGAAGGTCCGAGCCACACCGGAGTGCCGGGCGCCGATTCCGGCCGGCACCTTCGACACGCGCGGTAGCCCGCTTCCTCTGCGGCCGCCGCACAGGCGAAGAAGCTGACGTTCTTGCGCAGCGGCGTTCGGGCAGGGCAAATGGGCCGGCAGTAGATGCCCGTCGTCTTCACCGCGGTGAAGAAGCGCCCGTCGAAGCGGGCGTCGCGGCTCTTCACCGCTGCGTAGAAGCGATCGTGCTCGGTTGGTTTCACGCCACGCAACATACGGACGTGGGGTGGGATGCGCTGGCGGTTTTCGGGCCTGACCGTCAGAAGAGAACGGACACGCTCAAGCCGGCGCTGAGGTTGTGGCGCGGGGTCTCGTTGAGCATCGCGAAGAAGTCATACGAGCCGCGAAGGCCCGCCGCGATGGAGTCGGTGAAGAAGTAGTCGACGCCGGCGCTCGCTCCGGGGCCGACGAACCAGGTGACGTCGGGTTTGGTGACGAGCACGAGGCCGGACAGCTGGATGCCGACCCATGGCCGCAGGGTTTCTTCGAGAAAGAAGTAGCGGACGCCGATGCTGCCGCCGGTGGCAAAGATGTCGCCGGCGCCGGAAGGGGTGTCGGCTCCGACGGGCACGTGCGTCATCGAGAAGGGAAAGCGGATGAACAGGTCGAAGCCGTTCTCGATGTACAGCGAGAAGTCGAGCGTCAACGCCAACAGGGGGGAGTGGGCGATGGACGACGACGCCTGGACGCCGATGCCGAGTGAACGGTTGGCGTACTGCGCGTGGGCGATGGGGGTGAGAAGAAGGGCGAAGGTCAGCAGTGAAAGTCGCATGGTTGTCTCCAGGGCTCGCGGGAAAGAGGGCGAGCGCGGAAGACAGCGGCGACGTTTCGTTCAGCCGGTGTGGCGGTGGCCTCGGCCATGCGGAAGATCGGAAGCGACTTCCAGATCAACGCGATGGCCGGAGCGAACGTCACCAACCATTGTCGTGCCTACACGTACGGAAGTTGCGGCGGCGGGTGGCGAGCAGCAGCAAGGCTGCGCCGAACAGCTCGAGGCCCCCGGCGTTGCAGCCGCAGCCCGCCGTGCGGACCCGCGTTCCTTCATTCACCGTAAACGCCTTCGCGAGCACCATCGTCTGCCCCCGCGTGTTGATCACCTTCACGTCGTAGGTTCCGGCGCTCATGCCCTTCGGCACCGTCGCGTTCAGCACGTTCGGCGATTTCGCTTTCACGCCCGTCAGCACCTTCGGGCCGATGAAGACTTCCGCGATCTCGTCGAAGCCTTCCCCTACGATCACCACCGCCGTCTCTTCTGCGTTGTAGCTGTCCGCGGGGTCGATCGAGGTGATCGCAAACATCCGGATGAAGCCGGCGCCGCCGCCGCCTGCGCCGGCTCCGCCGCCGCCCGTGCCGGCTCCGCCGCCCGTGCCGGTTCCGCCACCCGTGCCGACTCCGCCGCCCGTGCCGACTCCGCCGCCTGCGCCGGCTCCGCCGCCCGGGCCGACTCCGCCGCCTGCGCCACTCCCACCGCCCGCCCCCGAACCTCCGTCAATCGCCACATACGCGCGGATGATCCAGTTGCCCGTGACTCCTTTTTGGATCCCTCCATCCGCCAGATTGATCGGAGTGAACTCGTTGTTCGGATCGAAGTACCAGTTCACCGCCGGCACCTGCGGCCCGAGGTCGAACGCCAGCGCGGTGTTGTCGTCGACGGTCGACAATTGCTCGCGGACCGCGACGAACATCCGGCCGGACGTGATGACCAGCGGCGGCGTGAAGGTGTAGCGATTAAAATCGGCGAGCGAGGCCGTGAGCGACACGCCTGACGAGAACGCAGGTGGATACACGCCGCCGTCTTCGTGCTTGTTGCCCACCAGTCGTCCCTGCGTCTCCGTCCAGACGTCCAACAAGTAGAGTCCGGTGCCTCCGGGCGCGGACCCAATTGGAGGCACGCAGAGGACTTCGACCTTCGTCACCGTCGCCGGATACGCGGTGGGCGTGATGAAAACGCCCGCGCCCTCGTACTCGAGCAGCGTCTTGATCACGATGCCGCCATCGCCCTTGAACGTGTCGTTGGTGAGCACCTTCTCCCCCGCCACGGCTGAACCGGCGACGAGCAAAACAATCAGGGCTGTCCGCATACCCGGAGTGTACCCAACCTCTGGCATGCTGCCGCGCCGTGCTCCTCATCGCTGCTGCCGTACTTGCGCTCACATCGGCCCCATCGGCAGCGACCCCGGTCAAAGTCGGCACCCACGTCGTCGCGATGCGCGCCATCGATACCCGCGCGCAGAGCTTCTACGCCGACTTTTATCTGTGGCTTCGTTTCCCCTCGACCACCGAGGAACGCGACAAGCTGATCGTCGACAACCTCGAGCCCGTGAACGGCAAGTTCGAATCGAAAGACGAGGTCGACCGCAAGCTCGTCGACGGCGAGTGGTACGTCTGCTTTCGCGTCACCGGCACGTTCTTCTTCGATCAGGATCTGCGGCTGTATCCGTTTGATCGGCAGACGCTGGGCCTCGCGTTCGAGAACTCGCGCATGGAGGTCACCGAGATGACCTTCCTCGACGACAAGGAAAGCTACGAGCAAAGCGGCGAGCCCGAAAAATACTGGGGCCTGAACCACGACGTCAGCATCCCCGAGTTCAAGCTGAGCCACGTCACGCGCACGATGGAGCTCAAGAATTACCCGACCAACTTCGGCGACCCCGAGCGCAACAAGACCGGCAGCCGCTACTCGCGCTACGTGCTTCGCGTCGCGTTCGACCGCGAGTACCTGTCGTACGCGTTCAAGATTCTCATTCCGCTGCTGATCATCCTCGCGATGGCGTACCTCGTGTTCTTCCTGCCCCCGTCGCAACTCGACACCAAAGCGGCCGTTGCCGTCACGGCCCTGCTTTCGTGCATGGCGTACAACGTCGCCGTTTCGCAGAACATGCCGGACATCGGGTACCTGGTGCTGTCGGACAAGTTCTTCATCGCGACCTATGCGCTGTTGTTTCTCACTCTGGCCGAGACATTCGCGGGCTTCGTGATGACCGAGCGTGATCAGCAGGACGCGGCGATGACGCTCGAACGGCGCTCGCGGTGGGTGTTTCCCCTGCTCGTCGCGCTGATCTTCGTGTGGCTTGGCGCGAGTGCCGCGTTCGTCTAGGAAATGGGTATGACCGACGCCGCCGCAAGCTGGGGAAAGTGCAACATCTGCAAGAAGCCGATCGCGTTCGGTGGGCCGTACCTTCGATGCACGGTGTCGACGTGCAACCGGAAGCGCACGCAGCTGACGTTCTGCTCGCATGACTGCTGGGACGCGCACAACCCAGACTTCAACCACCGGGATCCC
>JAYUXE010000380.1:0-2075 GCA_043753165.1 Archangiaceae bacterium
GGGTGAGGATTGTAGTTGCGGCCACCTGATGCGGCGGTGGCGTGGCACGCCGTGCACGATTCTTCGCGGTGACACGCCATGCACGATTTGATGTCGCGCGAGGCAGCAATCGCGTGGAACTCGGGCGAGGTCCGGTTGGCCGCCCACGAATTGTAGTCGCCATGCACGCGAACGTTCCGAGCCCTCAGACTCGGATCCGAGTCGGGCCCGATGCCTGCGCGCTCGTGGCAGGCCGCACAGAAGGACTGGAAGCGGTGACAGCCTTCGCAGCGCAGCGAGTCCTGGCGGGCCTGAAGGGGGTGCAGCGTGATGTAGTCGTTCGGGTGCACCGACAGCGGCTTCTGCAGCCCGTCGTGGCATTGCAGGCAGCTGCCCTCGGTGTGGCATTCCATGCAGAGCGGGCGGTCGAGCTTGGCGCGCGTGCCGTGGGTGAACTCGAACCGAGGTCCGTGATCGAGACCGAACGGGTCGCCCTGAATCGGCCGCAGCGTGCCCGACGCAAACTGCTGCGCGATGCGGCCCGTCTTGTCCGTCACGTGGCAGGTCGAGCAGGCCGACGGCGCCGTCTTCCCGTCGTGGCACGTAAGGCACGTGTCCATTTTCGGCAGCTGAAGGCGCGTGGCGAGGCCGACCTCGCGCATCGTGTTGGTGACCGAGCTGTTGTGGCAGGTGTCGCAGCCGATCTGCTTGTCCTTGTGGACCTTGTGGTTGAACACGAGGTTCGCGGTCGGGAAGCTCGCCTTCGCAGGCTCCTTCTGCGTCTTCTTGTCGAACCCCTTGTGACAGTCCTCACAGCCCGACTTGGGGTCGACGACCTTCCCCTTCGCGGCCTCGTCGATGTCGTGGCACGAGTCGCACTGCGGGTGCCCCGGCATCATCTTGTCGGTGGCGCGGACACTCTTCGTCGCGTCCTCGTGGCACGCCTCGCACTCGACATCGGCCTGGAAGTGCAGCTCGTGGCTGAAGATCAGCGGGATGCGCTGCGGCGGGTAGATGGCCTCGCTGCGTTCACGCTTGTTCGCGGCCACGGCGAGACCTGCCGCCAGCAGCAGGCCCACGGTCACAAACAAGACGAATCGCTCTCGACGCAAACGCGGGCACAGTACCAACGGCGCGCAACCGCGGGGGAAATTCTACCAGCTGAAGTTCAGCAGCGACGCCTGCACGCCCACCGACATCCCCAGTCGCGTTTGAGCGACCAGCGGCGACAGCGCCGGCATCCCGAGGGCGAAGCGGCCTTCACGATCGCGACTGACCGCTCCGAACTGGCCCATGCGCGGCGACTTGGTGAGGTTGATCACCGCCATCTGAACCAACGGGACGATGCCAATCGAGCCGATGAGTAAGAAGATCTCGTTGCGGCCTGACATCGCGGTCTGGTGCTGGCCCAGCATCCCGTTCACTCCCGCATTCGGCGCGCGACTGAATGCGAAGAACAACCCGAGCACTGCGGCCTGCGCGCCGAGGCCCGCCAGCGCCGCCGGCCACATGTCGGAATGGTAGTAGCGGCTGCCGTTGGCGAGCGAGAGCTGCGTCTGCGACACCGCCAATGGCAGGGCCGAGAAGATCACCACGAAGATCACGGTGCTCACCGCAGGGTCGCCGAGCACTGCGTTCTCGTTCACCATCGGTCGAAGCAAGAGGAAGTACGGAATCAGCGCCACGCCGGCGCTCGTCAGCATGCCGAACAGCGACTCACTGATCATCAAGCCCCATTCGACAGGCGGCTTGTCATCGAGCCTCGCGCGCGGCGTCCCGTACGGCGAGTACGGATATTGAGAGCCCTGCTGCTGCGGCATGTAGGCCGGCGGCGGCGGCATCGTGCTGGGCGGCGAAGGCGTGCCTGGCTTCACCAGCGCCGAGCTCGGTTCTGGCGCAGGCATCGGAGGAGGACCCACCGGCACCATCGGCGGCGGGCTGAAGTCATCGGCCGGTACCGCAGCCGGAGTCTCTTGCGCCAGCACGGCGCCCGAGAACATGAGGAAAGAAAGGAGGACCAGCTTGGGCATGTGGCTCACTTCAGTGTCCGGCCAGAATTGATTCGATCACAGCACGGCGATGGCATCGATCTCCAC
>JAYUXE010000381.1:0-2072 GCA_043753165.1 Archangiaceae bacterium
ACGCGAAGGGTGGCCCGAGCAACTGCAGCGCGATTGGCTTCGACCCCGCGCTGATGGGCCTGGGCCTCGCCGCCCTCGCCATGCTGCGCCGCCGCAAGAACGCGTAAGCGCAGAACCGATTCCCCCTCGACACCAGCCCCTCGTCAGCCTTCGCGCTGACGGGGGGTTGTTCTTTTTTGCCGTGGATCTTCCGCGTGTATGGTCGACACCATGAATCGCTGCGTCCTTCTGCTGTCTGTCGTGGGTATCGCGGCGTGTGGAGGTTGCTCGATCGAGAACCCGGCCCCCGCGGGCGACGTGCAGCTCGGCACATATGCGATCACTTCGAAGGGCATCTTCAAACAGTGCAGCCTGAAGGGCTTCCCGGAAGAGCTGACGTTCTCGGCCACGATGGCGTTCTTCGATGGCGGAGGGCTCACCTTCTTCGACGGCTTCGGCACGTTCGACGGCGGCTTCGACGGACAAGTGGCGACGTTTCAGGAACTGCGGCGAACGGGCGCGCAGCTGTTCGATGGCGGCACGTGCTCGGCCTGCACGCTCACGTATTCGCAGCGCGGTTCGCTGGCGCTGCTCTCGCCGTCGCAGAACGGCGCGCTCAACGACACGTGCCCGAAGAATTTTCTCGACGGCGGAGTCTTCGCCGACGCCGATGCAGGCATCGGCATTCCCGCGTTCTTGAGCGACGGCGGCTTCGACGCAGTTCGCGCATGCGGAGAGCTCGCCATCACCGTCACCGGCGAAGGCTTCTGCGATCCTGCCTGCTACGCGTGCGACGTGCGCTACCGGATGTCTGGCCCGCGCTCGCGCTGACCACAACAGTTCACAGGTGCCGCGCTCGCGCGGTACGCGAACCCACGCGACGTCGTACTAGGGTCCTCGAAATCTCGCTCGCGTGGAGTGGCAGATGTCTCGACTCGAAATCCAGCTCACGTTGCTCGCCGTCATTGCCGCCACCGCATGCTCGCCTGGAACAGGCGGCAAGCCGGCGATGCTCGCAGCGTCCGAGGTGAATGACTTGTCGCTCACGCTCACGTGGCTCGACAACGCCAGCGGCGAGTCGCGGTACTCGATCGAGCGCAGTGAAATTTCCGAGAGCACCGCGTTCAACCAGGTCGGCACGGTGGTTTCCGACTCGACGAGCTTCCGCGATCAAAGCGTCACTGCCCAGACGACCTACTGGTACCGCGTGGTCGCGATCTTCAGCGACGGCGAGCGCGGCGTGTCGAGTGTGCTTCGCGTCACGACGCAGAAGCCCATCATCGTTCCCGTCGCGGCCTCGACGCTCGCGGCGAAGGGCATCAGCGAAAACGAGATCGAGCTCACGTGGAAGGACAACTCGAACAACGAGACGTCTTTCGAGCTCGAGCGCAGCCCCGCCGTCGACGGTGACTTCGTGCTCGTGAAGAAAGTGGACGCGGACGCCGTGAAGCTCACCGACACGGGCCTGACGAAGAACACGTCGTACTGGTACCGCCTGCGGTCGGCGAACAGCGCGGGCGCGTCGCCGTACACGCTGCCGGTGACGGCGAAGACGTTCGTCACCAACGACATGGACACGCCATCGGTGCCGCCGAATGTGAAGGCGACGGCGAACTCGTCGACGTCGATCGAGATCACGTGGGACGCGTCGACGGACGCGACGTCTGGCGTGGCCGGCTATCGCATCGTGCAGAACACGGTCGAGCTCGCGGCTGTCATTCCGGGCATGTCGAGGACGCACACGGCGACGCTGCTGGGCTCCGGAGCGATGTACTGCTTCCAGGTGCTCGCGGTGGACGTGGTTGGAAACCGTTCTGCCCCGTCGACGCCGCCGTCCTGCGCGACCACGCCGACGACGACGCTGGGGCCGAACGCGCCGGCCAACCTCCTGGTGACGACGGCGTCGTACAAGCAGCTGAACGTGAGCTGGGTCGACGCAGCGAATGACGAGAAGGGCTTCGACATCGAACGCTCGATGGTCTCGGCCGCGGGGTACACGCGCATCGCGCAGGTCGGGCCGGTGACCGATGGGGGTGGCTTCTACCCGGACGACGGCGGCCTCCTGGGGTCGACGGTCTATTACTACCGGGTGC
>JAYUXE010000382.1:0-2072 GCA_043753165.1 Archangiaceae bacterium
CCAAGCCGCACACACAACGTCGGATCCTTGGCGATCTCTTCCCGCGACAGCCGAATGCCTTCCTTCTGCGCCAGGAAATAGAGGGTCGTCGGGCGAATCTGCATCAGCCCCCTCGCGCCCATCGGCGAAACCGCCTCTTCCTGAAAGTCTGACTCGACATCGATGAGCGCCAGCACCAGCAGCGGGTCGTAGCTCGCCCGAGCGGCCTCTTCGGCAATCGCGACCGCCAGCTGCTTGCGAAGCACCAGGCCCAGGCCGGGGGCCTTGCGGGCGAGCACGCCATCGATGGTCTCGAAGTCCGACGGCAGCACTTCGCTGACCCCGGTCGTCTCGAAGATCTTCGGCTGCGGAGCGACCGTCACGGGCGCCCACACCCAGCCGATCGCGGCCAACGCGATCAAGGCCAGCATGGCGCCCAGGGCCTTCATTTGCTCAACGCCTCGATGCGGCGCGTCAACGCGTCCAGCCGGCTGTTCAACGCCTGAATCTCGGTCTGCCGGGGGAACTTCACCTTCGCCAGCGCGCGCTTCACCGCCTCCTCGACGTTCTTCTCGGCGTCCGACCAGAAGCGTTCGACCACTTCGCTCACCGGCCGTTTGTCTTTATTGGTTGGTTCCATGTGCGAAGTCCCACTCCTAACCACATGGGGGGCCCCGATCAGAAGCCCCCCAGTCATGACGTTGATTTCCTTCAGTTAATACCTGCCACCGCCTTCTTCTTCGTCAAGGTGTCGAGCTTCTTGGCCAGCTTGTTGAGCTCCCGGTTGATCTCTTTGACCTGCGCCACGCTCGCCACGCCCGCCGCTTCCACCAGCTTCCCCTGCAGTCCATCGAGCCGCTTCCGCACCACGACTCCCACCTCGTTTGCCTGGCCCTTCAATGCCTTCAGCGGCCGGCCCGACTTCACCTGGGCAATCACCGCTTCGATGTCTTTGCGCTGCTGCTTGCCGCGTGCCGCCAGCTCCTTCTCGAACCGCAGCAGCTGCTTTCGCGCGTCTTCGAGGTGGGCAACGACAAACTCCGAAATGCCCTGCGTCTTCTGCTGTGTCTTGGTGACCATTTGCTTGAATCTCCTGGGGGGAACGGGTTCGCCCAAACAGATAACGCAGCGCGTCGCATGACGCAAGGCGTCAACCCGCACGGGTCAGCGGGGGGCAATGCGCCAGAAATGACCCCCTGCGAGGCTCCAAGACGCAGAAAAGGCCGGCTCCCGTGAAGGAACCGGCCCTTTCTTCACTTCACCACTGCGACGTTATGACGCGGCCGACTCGGGCCGGGGCGAAGCGGGAACGACGGCCGCGATGGGCGCCGTGTCGCCGTGGGTCGCCGCAAGGGCGTCTTCCATGTTCTGGATCTCGTCGGCCGGGCTTTCGACCGCGATGTCCAGGTGCTTGTAGTTCGGCAGACCCGTACCCGCGGGGATCAACCGGCCCATGATGACGTTCTCTTTCAGGCCGCGCAGGTAGTCGACCTTGCCCGAGATCGCCGCCTCGGTGAGCACCTTGGTCGTTTCCTGGAAGGAAGACGCCGAGATGAACGATTCGGTCGAAAGCGACGCCTTGGTGATGCCGAGCAGCAACGGCTCGCCCACCGCCGGGCGCTTGCCCGCATTCATCGCCTTCTCGTTTTCCTCTTCGAAGAGCCACTTCTCGACCTGCTCATCGACCAGGAACTCGGTGTCGCCCACGTCCGAGACCCGAATCCGGCGCAGCATCTGCCGAACGATGACCTCGATGTGCTTGTCGTTAATCTTCACGCCCTGCAGCCGGTACACTTCCTGGATTTCGTCGACCAGGTAGCGGGCCAGTTCCTTCTCGCCCAGGACCTTGAGGATGTCGTGCGGGTTGGCCGCACCGTCCATCATCGGCTCACCGGCACGCACGCGGTCGCCCGAGTGCACGCTGATGTGCTTGCCCTTGCTGATCAGGTACTCCTTCGCCAGGTCGGCGCGGAGCTCCCCGTTCACTTCCGGGGTGATGATCAGCTTGCGCTTGCCCTTGGTGTCCTTGCCGAACGAGACCATGCCGTCGATCTCGGCGATGACCGCGTGATCCTTCGGCTTGCGCGCCTCGA
>JAYUXE010000383.1:0-5074 GCA_043753165.1 Archangiaceae bacterium
TCGAGCTTCACGGCCGGGCGGCGCGCGGCTCGGCGCTGGCCACTTCCTGCCTTCGCAGCGCCGACCTCGCGCCCAGCAACGCCTCGAGCACCTCACGCGCCACCGTCGCCCACGCATCTCTCGCGCGCCCCTTCGACTCGAGTGGCAGGCCCCACGTTGGACCCTGTTCCGTCGCGGCGATGACTGCGTCGACGCCTTCCGCCTTCACCTTCGGGCCGCCGATGACGACGACCTGCACCCTGCCCTTGTGAAATTCGCGCGCCGTCTCGATTGCATCATCCAGCGACGCCGCCTCACGCAGGTCCAGCTGCCCGCGCTCACGGAACTCGCGCAAGAGCAGCCCCATCACATTCATCTCTTCGTTCAGCGGCGACTCGCGGCGGTGGGCCCCGGTGAAGACGAGATCGAAGCTCACCGCTTCCGACTCGAGCCAGGCGGCGAGCCGTCGCACCATCGCGGCGCCGGCGCCCAGCGCGAACATGATCCGCTGCGACCGTTCGCCTTCGTCCTGCACCCGCACCGTGTCCAACGAGCCATCGAACACCAGCACCAACGTCCGCCGCCGCCGCACGGCCACCGATTCGTCGCGCGCGTAATACAGCAGCTCGCCTTCGACGAACCGCACGTCGAATTGGTCCGGCCGTTCTGCCGCTGGATCCGCCGGGTCATCCATGTAGATGAGCTCGCTGGTGACCAGGTTCTCGAGGCTGCCCACCGTCGAGATGCTCGAGAAGCCACCCACCGGAAACGCCGACTCTTCTTCCAGCTGCGTCGGCGCTTCACCTTCGGACACCGACGTCTTCATGCGCACCGGCAGCCGGTCTTCCACCTGCTGCGCAATTTCCGCGAGCTGCGCCATCGTCACCCGCGGCCCGAGCCCACGCAGCGCCGCGACATTCTCGAGCAAGAACACTTCCGCATCGGTGAGCAGCTCTTTGCTTCGCCGCGCCGCGCGCGCCAGCGACTCGAACCCCTGCACCATCGCTTCGACGATCTCCGGGCTCTCGTGCAGCGCGGCCCACCCCTGCGCCACCACTTCGTCGGCCGGCCGCTGCGCACAGCGCCGCACGACCGCCTGGCTCACGCCGGGACCATTCAGCGCCTTCGCTTCGCCCGTGCGTTCCAGCCGCGAAACGAGCTGGGCCGCCAGCAGCCCCACCGCCGCCGCCTTCAAATCGCGCGGTGCCGCAGCCACCGCTTCCGTGATCGCCGTCCACCGCCGGTCGGCCACCAGCCTCGCGAGCACGTGGTCTTCGTAGACGCGCATCGCGTCCTTCATCGCCGAAGGAATCGACATCGGGTTCAGCGGCTCGAGGCGATCGCCGTTCATCAACACGGTGAGGTCGATGGCGAGCGTGAGCGACGGCAGCGACGGCTTCTCACCGAGCGCGGCGAGCACGGCATTGATTGAAAGCTCGTAGCGGTCGCCCTTGAGCGCCAGCGGGCGGGCCATCGCGCAGGAAGCGGCGAGAAAGCTTTCCGCCTGCGCGCTGGTCAGCCGGGCCATCAGGAAGAAAGGCCGAGCAGCCGCGGAACTTTTTCTTCGAGCAGGTCGATCTCTTCGCGCGTCTCGCCCAGGTACGAGAGCAGCTGAAGGTCTTCGCGCTCGACGGCACCGCCGTGCACGATCCACGCGCGAGTGCGCAGCAACCGGTAGAGCTTGATCAGCTTGCGATCAGAGACGAACACCTCGTCTTCGCGCACCAGCGTGCGCACGACGCGGCGGAACTCGCGCATCACCTCGTCGCGGAAGAAGAGGTCGCGGTCGCGCGGTTCCTTCTTCGACATCTGCAGCGTCAAGTACCGATGCGCCTTCATGAAATCTTCGAGGCTGCACAGCCCTTCTGCCCACGGCTTGCGATTCAGGTCACGCGCGGTCTGCCCGTCGAGGCCCGCGTCCAGCAGCTCGACGAAGTGCGTCTCTTGCACGGGGCGGCACGCGGCCTTGAGCACGAACCGGTCTTTGAGGGCGCCGAGCTCGGCGTGCTCGGGAACTTCGTTGGTCGCAGCGAACAGCACCTTGAGGCGCACCGGCACGGCCACGCCGTCCTGGTAGAACTTGCGCTCGTTGATGACGGTGAGCAGCGAGTTGAGAATCGCGCTCGACGCTTTGAAGACTTCGTCGAGGAACACCATGCGCGCCGTCGGCAGCTTGCCGCGCTCGCGGCGAATGTAGCGGCCCGCACGCAATTCGTTGATGTCGATGGGCCCCAGAATTTCCGAAGGCTCGGTGAAGCGCGTGAGCAGGTATTCGAAGTAGTCGCCGGGCTCGAGCGTGATTGCGTCACGAAACTTGAGGACGAGGTCGCTTTTTGCGGTGCCGGGAGGCCCGACGAGCAGCAGCGGCTCTTGCGCCACCGCAGCCACGGTCATCAGGTCGATCAGCCGCTGCTTCTCGATGAAGTGGCGGCCGAGCCCGAGGCGGAACCGATTGATGCGGTCTCGAAGCGACTGCGATTCTTCCTGCAGCTGCTCGTACGTCAGCTCAGAAATAGCCTCGATCGCGGTCACGGGCCACGGCATAGCCGACCGCCCGACAGCCGCCCATTCAAAATCCCCTCAGGATCAGAAAAACTTCAGCCGCCCGCGTCGCGGTGCACCCGGCGCCGCACGAGGTACTCGTCTTCCTCGAGGAACCGGCGCGTGACCTCGTTGAGCGTGAGGTCATCGCCGACGTGGCCGAGCACGAGCGCGTCCGCGAAGTCGACCAGCGACAAACAGAAGTGGCTGTTGGTGTTGAAGCTGTCGGTGAGCCACGGCAGCTGCGCCGAAAGACGAAGCAGGCCCGGCAGCGCGATGTCCGTCGGAGCGTGACCCAGCGCCCGCGCCGCCGCCCGCGTCAGCCGCAACCGTTCGGGCATCAAGTCCTTCTCTTTGCCGAGCCGCGCCATCGCCTCGTCGAAGATGGGCTTCGCCGGAGCGAGCGCTCCGAGGTACGCGAACCCCGCCGCCAACGCGAGCCGCGCCGACAGCGTCTTCGTGTCTTCGCCGCGCAACACCCCGGACGCGCGCTGCAGGAGCTCGGACGCTTCGTCGCGCAGCCCCACACGCCGCAACGATCTCACGCCCGCCGCGAGCGCTGGGCCGACTTCAGAGACCCCTTCGACCCCGAGCTCGGTCAGCAGCGAGCCCAGGGAATTCACCAGCTGCTTCACCAGGGGAATGCGCCCGAAGTGTCCGGCGATTCGCAGCGCGTCTTCCATCACCACCACGCGCTGGCGCGTCGGCAGCGGCTCGGCGAGGCCGACGAATCGATTGAGCAACGGCAGCGCGGACGACTCGGGCAGCTGCGGCAGGAAGTCCATCAACCCGTCGAGCAGCCGCGCCTTCTCTTCGGCGTCCTTCAACTGCGGGTCCGCCGCGACCAGCGCGCGTGCTTCGAGCGCCTTCACCAGCTCGTTCGTGTCGTCGAGGCCGCGCAGCGCTGCCAGCTCTTCGCCGCGCGGATTTGCAGACGTGCGCCAGTACGAACCAATCGCATCCAGGCGTTCTTGCGGCTCGAGCACCGTCGACGACTGGCGCAGGCGATCGACCTTGTACCGAAGGAAGGCCTCGAGCGGATTCAGCGAGGCGGTGATCTCAGCCGCCAGCGGTGCTTCGGGCGAAATCCCTTCGAGCGCCTGATCAATTCGGGCAGTGAACGCGCGGGTGAGGAACTGATGCACCGGATCATTCTTTGGCAGCGCGGCCAGCGACACATCGCGAAGCGCGCGGCTGCGATCCGCCTGGCCGAGCCGCGCGAAGCCCCACGCGAACTCGAGCCCGACGTACGCGCGCGTCAGGGCAAACGGCGCCTCGACGGGTGACTTCTTTCGCGACGTGTCGTCGAACGCCTTGAGAATCGCTTCGAGCTGGTGCGCGACGCGCATCGTGCGCTCGGTGCCGCCACCCGCATTCGCCTGGCCGGTGACGCGCAGCAGCCGGGGCACGTCGCGTTCCAGAGAAAGGCCGCGGGTCAGGCGGCCGAGCAGGCGATCGCGCGCGCGGGCGAGCAGCAACACGTCGCCGCCGCTCAACGTCGACAGCGCCACCCGCCCGAGCCACAGCGCGCGGACATCGAGGCTCTCGTCGAACTTGTCGAGCCACGCCGACAGCTGCGGCAGCTTGCTGGCCCACTGCGCGTCTTTCGTCAGCGCCGCCTGCGCGAGGTGCGCGACGAAGGCCTGCGTCTGCTCTGCGTTCGGGTTGGTGAGCTGCAACAGCTCGCTCAAGCGGGTGCCCGTCGAAGTCGCCCATCGCTCTGACAGGGTGCGGGCTTCGTCGGTGTCCGCTTCCCAGATGGCGTGGCCCCAGCTCAAGCCGGCTTCGCGGTGCCGGTGCAGGCGCGAATAGAGGTCGGCGAGGCGAACCCACGCGGCCCGGCGTTCGGGCGAATCGGGCAGCGCCTCGAGCTCGAGGTGCGCCTGCTCTTCGCGGGCCAGCATCGCCTCGAGCTCGGAAGGGGGCAGCAGCGCTTCGACCCGTGGCGCAGACGGAGCCGCCCGCTGCGGGTCCGCCCTCGCAGCTCGACCCGTGGCGCGTGACTCGAGCTTCGGCTTTCGCGTCTTGCCCTGCTGCGCCGGCGCATCGTCTGCCTCGTCGACCGTGCGTCGCGCAGCCGGCACCGAGTCTTCCATCGCGGTGAAGGCGTCGAAGTCGAAGGTCGCCGAACGCACCCACGGCGCGAGCACCTGTTCGCCGCCTTCGATGACGTAGTCGACCCATTCGGCCAGGGGACGAAACGCGCTCTCGGGCAGTGTGACGCGCGAGAAGCCCTGGCCGCCGGTGGGCTCGAGCCAGCTCAAGATGTCGGGGTCGGGGGCGAGCCACGTGCGCAGGCGATCGCGGCGCAGCGGAGGCTCGATGGTGAGGCCCAGGGGCGCGAAGAGGTTCGGCAGCTCGAAGAGGCGCGAGTACGGGTCTCCTGGAAGCGCGGCCGACGACGACTCACGGCCCGGGCGCGTGCGCAGCGCGATGGTGTCTTTCGAGACGGCGAACAACAGCCCGTCCAACGCGGCTTCGGGCGTCGCGCGCACCAGGGCTTCGACCGCATGAAGCCCGTTCTTCACCACCCACAGCGACGGCGGCTCGTGGC
>JAYUXE010000384.1:0-2071 GCA_043753165.1 Archangiaceae bacterium
CAGTAGACACAACCAGCCAGGTTCGGGTCACCGCCGAAAGGGTTGAGGGTTGCGATGGCGACTGGCTCGCTGAGCCTGACCGAGACGCAACGCCCGCCGCCTTTGATGTTCTTCGTGCGCTCGAGACGGCGGAGTCGCAGGGCACTGCCGGTGAAGAAGACGACGTCCGCCTGGGCCCGGACTGTGTCGAGCGGGCTGACCTTGTAGGCGCTCGAGGCGGTGAACCGCAGCGCGTACCAGCGGTCTGCCGCCAGCCCGGCGGTGATTCGTCTCACTGCGATCTCGTCGTTTGCCGCAGCGACCCTACGAAACATTCGTGGGCGTGCCGAACGGGTCGCCCGGACTTGCCGCATCGCCTGGCCTGGCCAGGGCTGCGGCGGCGGCGGGCGTCGCGGATCGCGTTTGAGGCGCGGGCGGCGAACCTCGACGCAGGGTGGCCAGCGCTCGGCACGCTCGACCTCATCTGGGCGTCGATGTCGCTGCATCACCTGCACAGCCCGGATTCCGTCTTGCGCGAGGCGCACGCTGCGCTCGCAGACGGCGGCGTGATGGCCATCGTCGAGTTCGATGACACGCTGTCGTTTCTCGCCGAAGGCACTGCCGCCGCGCGCGACGAGGAAGAAGCACGAAGGGCACTGCGCGCGATGCAGTCTCACGCCGTACCCCAGCTGGGCTCGAAGTGGGCGCAGCGGTTCGCTGCGGCGGGGTTCACGGTCGAAGGTGAACACGAGATCGCGATCGACGTGCGCGCTTTGATGCCGGCGGGGGCGGGCCGTTACGCTGCGCTCTGGCTGCGTCGGTTGGCCTCAGCTGCGGTCGCCACCGAGGCATCGGGGCCGCGTCGGCTGGTCGACGAAGGCGCTGATCTTCCCACTCATCTGCTGCACATCCGCGGCACCCGGACGCTCATCCTTGCGCGCCGCCGGGGACTCCGCTGACGAATTGTAAAAAATGACATCCAAGAGGTAAAAGCCATCAACAAATTACCTCTCACGGGTCGTATTTTGCAATTCCCGGCAAGCGTCCGCGCCGGCGGCCTCTGGTTGCAGAAGGCAGGCCTAATGCCCGAATCGTCAGCTCCGACTGCCGGCGCCCCGGTTCGTGGTTAGTGTGCCCGGCACGTGAACGAACCTTTCGGAAATACGCTCGGGCTGAAGGCCTCAGAGCTCAAGCACCTGAAGAACACCTGGCGGCGGCGCGTGTCGGAACACGAGATCGTGAGCCCCGAGCTGGCGCGGCACCTGTGTGAGTTTTCGGCGCAGACGAACCGGCAGGTCGGCGTGCTGCTGTCGCGCAAAGGCGAAGTGCAGCACGTCGTCGTCGGCAACGCGCACAAGCTCGACCTGCCCGACATCGGCCGCACGCGCGCGGGGCAGGTGCGTCTTCGTGGCCTGCGGCTCGTGCACACGCACCTCAAGTCCGAGCCATTGACGAAGGACGACCTCACCGACCTGGCGCTGCTTCGGCTCGACATGATCGCCGCGGTGGGCGTGAAGGAAGATGGGCTGCCGGGCGTGCTGCACTACGCGCACCTGCTGCCGCAGAACGCAGACGCGGCGCTGTGGCGCACGGAGACGCTGCCGAGCGTGCACGACGGCCAGCCGGATTTTTCGGCGACGATGTCTGCGCTCGAAGACGAGCTCGCGTTGACGACGCGCGCGAAGAAGATTGGCGATCGCGAACGCGCGGTGCTGGTCGGGGTGTGTCTCGACGGAAAGCGCGCGAACACGGAATCGTCGTTGATCGAGCTGAAAGAGCTCGCGCGCACCGCCGGCGTCGACGTCGTCGACGAAGTCCTGCAGATGCGAAAGCAGGTCGACCCGAAGTACCTCATTGGCCGCGGTAAGCTGGACGAGCTGAACCTCAAGTCGATGCAGATGGGCGCCGACCTGCTCATCTTCGACAAAGAGCTGAACCCGTCGCAGGCGCGCGGCATCAACGAGGCGACGAGCCTGAAGGTGCTCGATCGAACGCAGCTGATCCTCGACATCTTTGCGCAGCGGGCCCAGAGCGCCGACGGCAAGCTGCAGGTCGAGCTCGCGCAGCTGAAGTACCTGATGCCGCGGCTGGT
>JAYUXE010000385.1:0-2070 GCA_043753165.1 Archangiaceae bacterium
CGCCGCGACCCGGGCGCGCTCGAGGGCCTCTCGCACGGTCGCGCCCGTATGGGGCGGCGCGCCGGTGAGGACTTCGCAGAGGGTGGCGCCCAGCAGGTAGACGTCGGTGCGTTCGTCCATCTGCGAGGCATCGCCGGTCGTCATTTCGGGGGCGAGGTACGCGGGGGTTCCGACCAGCCGGGAAGGCGCGCTGGCGAGCTCGGCCTTGCGAATCGCGACGCCCCAATCTGCGACGTAGACCTCGCCCAGCTCGCCGACGAGCACGTTGGCCGGCTTGAGGTCGCGGTGCAGAATTCCGCGGCGGTGGGCGAACGCCACGGCATGACAAACGCGAATCAGCACGTCGAGGTTCCGTTCGAGCGCGTCCCGACCGCGGGCGATGGCTTCCCACGCCGGGTGCCGTGCGTCGCGCACGAGCGCGTGCCAGTTGACGCCGTCCACGCGCTTCATCACCAGCGCCGGTGACCCCGTCGCGTCGCGGGTGAGGGCGTAGACGGGAACCACGCCGGGGTGCTCGAGCTCGCCGGTGGTGCGCGCTTCGTCGACGAGGGCCGCCGCTGCCGCGCTGGCCGCGCCCGAGTTCTTCAGCACCTTCACCGCGACTTCCCGGCCAAGGGACTGTTGGCGGGCGAGCAGGATTCGGCCCATGCCCCCTTCGCCAATCACCCCCATCGGCACCAGCTCGAGCTGCTCGAACTGGGGCAGGCCCGCCGCCTCGTCGGTGCTCGAGGGGTTCGACTTCACCGTTTCCATCGACCCACTGCCCAGCGTCCTCTCGATCGAAAGGTCGGCAGAAAGCTCATCCAGGCCGAGGCGCCAATAGTGAGACCCGTCGTCGGGAAGACTCATCGACCCGCCGAACGTAGGCCGCACGCCGTCTGTCGTGCGACAGATTTTCCGACGGTGCATCGACGCGGTCAACGCAGGCGGGCGAACGTGATTGGGGGTCCTCGCGCGGTAGAGTGGCGCGATGTCCCTGTGCGCGTCGCTGCTGGTGGTCGTGCTGGCGCAGTTGCCCGAGCCGCTGGTCTGCGGCGGCGGCGAGCAGGCCCTGGCGAAGCTCTGCGCACTGCCGGGGTTCCACCTCATTTCCTGGTCGGACAAAGACTGGCTGGCGCTCAATCGCTTCGCGAAGCGGAACTCGGGGGACGAAGCGGATGACCTGGCGTTGATTTACCTCGCAGCGCTCGACCGGTTCTTTCTTGGTCTCGAGAAGGCGTTGGCGCGTGAGCAACGCCGGCTTGCCGACAAGACCCCGCCTCGCCGGAAAGCGCTCGGTCAGCTGATGCTCAAGGCGTCAATGGCAGTGCTGGAGCGCGGCGGAGGACAGTTCTCGGTGGCGCCGCCCCCGCTCTTTCTGCTCGAGCTGATCGACCAGCTCTCTGACGAAGAAGGCATGCGACGGCACGCGTTGATGACCGCGGCCTGGGTACTGATTCAGACCGAGAAACCGATTCCTGAAGCGGTGTACCGACGCCTGGTGGAGTCGTCAGAGCGAGGCGATGGCCTGGCCATCTGCGCGTCCTACGCCAGAGGCACGGCCTACGAAAAGGCGGGGCGACTGCGGGACGCGCTCGAGATGTACCAACAGGCGGGCCGGGGCAAGTTCGAGCCATTGGGGCCAAACTGGCTCGATTGCCGTGGAATTGCGGAAGGCCGCTTGCGGGACGTCGAGGCAAAAGTTCGCCGCGAGAACTGAGTGGTGTTCGCAGACAGCTGCGCAGCGAGGCGCGCGGAAACGGACAGGTAGGACGCGACGCTGCGATCGATCACCACATCGAACGCGACCTGCCCGTCGACCACCCCGTCTAGAACCTGCGCCGCGACGCCAGCGGTGACCGTGCCGTCCGCGCGCGTCTGGGCCGAGGCCACCCACGCGAGAAGAACGACGAGACTCACAATCCGCACAGGTGGGGACGCTATCCCGGAAGGAACGGGCGCCGCGGACATTGCGGTTGCCAGTCGACCCGTCATCGAAGACGTTCGCGCGCTGGAGACGCCTTTCGCCTCGTCGCAGTTGATGGCGCGCGCCGATGCGCTCACCCGTCGCGCCGCACACCTGCCGCGCCC
>JAYUXE010000386.1:0-2068 GCA_043753165.1 Archangiaceae bacterium
CCGGGCTCGGCGAGCATCACCGGCACGAGACGGACGCCGCGTTCGGCGCAGAGCTGAGAATAGAGGGCGCGGGTCGCTCCGTAGCCGTCGCCGGGCACCACCACCTTGTCGCCCGCCTTCAGGCCCTGCGCGTCGAAGACGGCGCGAAGTGCCGCCATGCCCGAGGCGTAGACGGCGCACGCCGCTGCCCCTTCGAGCGCGGCGATCGCCTCTTCCAGCAGCTGCGCGTTCGGCGCGGCGATGCGCGAGTAGACGAAGTCGTGGCCTTCGAACGAGGCGTCGAGCGCGTCGGCGTCGTCGAAGTACGAAACGGCAGCGCTGTACAGCGGGGCAGAGGTCGGCTGCGAACGGCTGGGCGGCAGCCTGCTTCCGGCGACGATGGCGGCGGTGGTCGGCTTCATCCGACCCCGCTTAGCTCAGTCGTCGAGAATGAACTTGCGCGGGTTCTGCGCGATGCCGTTCACGCGCACTTCGTAGTGAAGGTGGGGCCCGGTCGAACGGCCGGTGTTGCCCATCGCGGCAATCGGAGCTCCCCGCTTGATCTTCTCGCCGGCCTTCACCCGAATCGACGCCAGGTGGCCGTAGCGGGTCTTGATGCCGTAGCCGTGGTCGATGACGAGCACGTTGCCGTAGCCCCCTTCGAGACCCGCGAACACCACGGTGCCATCGGACGGAGCGATCACTTCTTTTCCGTGGGGGCCGGCGATGTCGAGGCCGGCGTGCATCACACGGTCGGCGGTGTACGGGTCGAGCCGGGTGCCGAAGTCGCTGGTGATCCAGCCGCGCACGGGCCAGATGGACGGCGTCGACGCCAGCAGGCTCTTCTGATCCTGGAAGTAGGCCTGAAGTTCCTGGAGGCTCTGTTCCTGGCGGGTGGCTTCGGCGCCGGCCTTGTCGAGCTTCTCGACCAGGGCCCGCGGCGTCTCGGGAGCGCGGGCGCGGAGGAACTGGTTGTCACCGGTGCCCGGGGCCTTCGATTCGGGCGACTCTTCGGTCGGGCCCATCGCGAGGTTGCGCTGCGGGTCCGACAGCAGCGTGATCGCGCGCAGCTTCTGATCGAAGCGTTCGACGCGGTCGAGGGTGGCGCCGATGTGCTCGAGGCGCTCGCGAACCGCAAGCAGCTCACTCTTGAGCTTCAGGTTCTCGTCGCGCAGCGCGGGGTTTTCGCCGGCCTGGTTGACGATGTTGAAGTAGTGAAGACAGGCGACGACGGTGACGAGGAGAACGGCGCTCAGCAACCCGCCCAGCTGAAAAAGACGTTTCTTCTGAAGCTTGAACCGCCTGACTTCCGCGCCGTGATGATCGGGCACGACAATCAAGGTGAAGGTTTCGTTGGCCAAAAGGCGTCCCCGGAAAGGTCAATACGGTCTAAGCGGCCGCGGATACTGGATCGCGCGTACGACGCAGCGCAACAACAAAGCCATTGTGTGTGACTGGGAGGTGACGGCCAGTTTTATGGCTGCTCACTCAACCGACTTCACGACGATGACGGTGATGTTGTCGTCGCCGCCGCGTTCGTTCGCGAGCTCGATCAGCTTCTTCGGAGCGTCCTTCAGGTCCGACCCGCTGACGACTTCACGAATCTCTTTGTCCTCGACCAGGTTCGCCAGGCCGTCGGAACAAAGAATGAAAAGGTCGCCCGGCTCGCAGACGAGGCCCATCACGTCGACCTGCACTTCCTCTTCGAAGCCGACCGAGCGGGTGATGATGGTCTTGTAGCGGGAGTGCCGCGCTTCTTCGGGGGTGATCTTCCCCGCCTTGATCTGCTCGTTCACCAGCGAGTGGTCTTCGCTGATCTGCTGAATCAGGTCGCCGCGCACCAGGTACGCCCGGCTGTCGCCGACGTGCGCGAACAGCGCGTGGTTGTTCTTCACGCACAGAGAGATGACGGTGGTGCCCATGCCGTTGAGGCGAGGGTCTTCCTGGGCCGCCTTGAAAATCTCGAGGCACGCCTTTTCGACGGCGCCGCGAAGGAACTCGGGCAGCGGCGAGTCCTGAAGGTTGGTGTCGGCCTTGAAAGGGTTGTCGGTCGCGTCCTTCACGCGCCGCAGCTCTTTGTCGATCGTCT
>JAYUXE010000387.1:0-2066 GCA_043753165.1 Archangiaceae bacterium
CTTCAGGAGGACGCGGTACCGAGGGAAAGAGCGAACGCAGATGAACGCTCACTTCGTCGGCGCCGCGTACAACCTGTTGCGGATCGCGAAGCTGCAGGCGGCGTAGCGGGGGGGAGCCGGGCGGACGCACCGCCCGAACACGAAGAAACCGACGAAGGTCTCTGCCGAGATGGCAACGGCAGACACTTCATCGTCAAACCATCGTTTTTCGACAGCCTGCTAGAGACGGAGGGATCCTTCACACGATTCCAGCGACGCACCCATTTCTGCTCGAGGCGAGGGACAGGACGCTTCAGCTCTTAGAACGCCGGCGCGCGTTTCAGCTCTCGCTCGGCGAGGGAAATCCGAAGATCGATCTTGCTGCTTCGGCGCCAAGAATCGCGGCAGTCCCCGCAACATCGGTCGAGGTCCCCAGAGCCGAAGTAACTGCCAAGAGCCCCCAAGTCGGAATGAATGCGACCCGGAAGATCCTGATGGTCCTTGGAGCAGCAGCTCTTCTCGCCATCATCTTCACTGCCCCGCGCTTTGTCCTGCTCGGTGGCGTTGTTCGCCAACCCTACGATCCTGCGCGTCACTCTCGCTTTCAGCCGCAGATTGACCTTGAGGTCGTTGGGTTGCGGGGTACGGCGGTGATCTTGGTTGTCGGGGTCTTGATGGTGCTGGCCCACCCTCGGCCAAAGAGATCGGGCGGGGGCGGTGGCCCTCCTCGAACATGACTCCGGTCGGAAATACGCGCGCCGGTCAGGAATCAGCGCAGCCTGACATCGGTCGGCGCATGCGCGCGTGCTGGGCGAAATCGCTGGGTGACTGCGACGGCAAACCGCTCACCAGCGAGCACATGATCACGCGCGGCATGTTCGACAAGAAGAAGATCGAGATGTTCGGGCTCTCGTTTCTGAAGGAAGGTGAAAAGAGAGAGATGTCGATCGATGCCGTCACCGTTCGGGCGCTGTGCGGCACTCACAACTCTGCGCTTTCAGAACTTGACGATGCGGCGATCGACTTTTCGAACGTCCTCACTGAGGTCGATCGCGTCGCAAGAGTTCGTCGGGCATCACCGGCGAAGCAATGGCCCCGTCTCGCTCTGGGGGTCGACGGTCTGCGTTTCGAGCGGTGGTGCCTCAAGACCCTGGTGAACTACTCCCTCCATCACCCGAAGGAGGCCAAAGGCTGGGTGCCGTCTCCCGAGTTGGTCGAAGCCATCTACGGACGACGCCAGCTCGGGCCGGGGATTGGCTTCGGCATCCAGTTCGACGTCAACGGCCACGACGCGGCGCTCTTGCACCACTCGATCGCGATCACCTTCATCAGCAAGCCGAACGAAGTTGGCGCCGGCCTGCTTCACTTCGGAGGCCTCTTTTTCATCTGCTCGTGGGCAGTCCCGTTGTCTGAACTCCGAATCCAGGGGCCGTCGATGGCCGCAGGTCATGCGGTCTGGCATCCACCTCAGTTCCTACTGGATGATGTGAACGTCGCGATCAAGTTCGACTGGACCGGCAAGATGGTAGGGCGCGCAACGCGACTGCTCCGAGCGAACCGCATCGTAGTACCGCGGTGATCCGGGTATGGGCTGTGTTCCGTCAGTGCTCCGGAAGACGGTGGCCCGAAGGCCGCCGTGCCGGTACGGGATGGGCTTCGGGCGTCTCCCGAGTCAAGGGAGGCCCCCGACGGACCATCCGCGGTGGGATGAGTCGGCATGGGCCGGCACCAACCGGCAGAGTAGGTTGCGAGGTTCGAATCCCGGCGGGGTCATCACCTACGTCCAAGGCGGGAAAGGCTCTCAGGGAAACCTGGGGGCCTTTTTCTTTGCGGGCCGAGGCCGGAAAGCCCGTGAAGGTCGCCGCGCTACCGGCACGACGGCGACTCGCAGCCCCCTCCCAGCGGGTAGTCGAGAAACGTCGGGCGCAGCGAAGTGACCTGGCCGCTGGTCGCGTTGAGGCTGTCGAGCCCAACCGGCCCGCGCCCGGGGACGACGAACCCGAGGTCGAAGCGCAGCGGCTCCTGGTTCCACTGGGGCACGAGGATCCTCAGGCCCACGCCGACGGTGTGAGTGACGTCGATGCGCT
>JAYUXE010000388.1:0-2065 GCA_043753165.1 Archangiaceae bacterium
CCGTCGCCATCGAGGTCGAACGCCGACGCCCGCGGCCCTGGCCAGACACGACGACTTCGGGCGACCGGTCTTGTCCGGGCTTCGCGTCGAAGTCGATCAAGTCGGCCACGGCCGGAAACCCGTGAGGGCCGCCGTTCACGATTCGGTTGCCTTCTTCTGGCCTCAGCTGCGCGACCGCGGTCACGGTGCCGTAGTACCCATTGAGGCCCGCGCCGATGGTCAGCACCCGGGCGCCGTCGGCGACCGCATACGCATTGGCGCCGCAGTACACCTCGGGCGACCCCGAAGTCTTCGTTCAGGTCGATCGCGCTCACGAGGTTTCCCAGCAGCATCGACGCGAGGCTGTCGCCCGCCACCAGGTGGTCGCGCAATTTCCAACCGCGCACGCCCACGAAGCGAGCCGCCGCCGGCACCGTGGAGGTCGAGAGAAAGGCTCGGTAGGTGTTGACCTGCGGAGCCGACGCCACCGGCCCCAGCGTCTGGCAGTAGGCATCGGCCTGCGCGACTGAACGGATGCGGCCGTCGATGGGTTCGGAAGTGACTTCGCCGGCGGGGCCAGCTGCCACTGCGGCGTCGCGAGCACCCGCGCTGGCGTCAGCCGCCGCAGCCGCACGTCGACTCTGAGAATAGCGTCCGAGGCTTCGACCCGCGCCGACGCTTCGCCCTCATCGACCTGCTGCCCCGCGACATCGAAGGCGCGCACCGACAGGTGCAACGTGCCGGCTTCGCGTCTCAACAACGCCGTGGCGGTGACGGGAAAAGCGAAGGCGCCGCTTTCCAACGTCTGCGCATGGGTCTGATTTCCCAAAGCCGCGCTGACCTCGAGCCGCGCGATGTCTGCGCCCGTGCCCGCATTCGCCAACACGCGGACGGTCAGCGTCGACGGGCCCGCATCGCGCGGGCCGCACGCCAGAAAGAGCAGGGAAGAAAGGACCAGGCACCGCACGGCCAGGAAGCCTGGCCGGACGGCGCGCAAAGTCCCGGCGTGGCTGGCAGCGCCAATTTCCGTCTGCCGATCGCTGCGGCCAGCGTCGTTTAGAAGTTCTTCCCGTAGTGGGTGACCTTCTCACGGCGGTCGAAGTCCTTCTTCGCGGCGGCTGCCTCGGCGTCCTTCTCGGCCTGGGTCTTCGTCACTTCCTTCAGCGTCTTGTGTGACGCGTCGTACGCGTCTGACGTCTCGGGACGCAGCAGCTTCACGCCGAGCCCGACGACCTGCGCCGCGATGCCCCACGGCGTCGCCGAAGACGCCAGGGTCCCGGCGATGATCAGCGCCGACGCGTACGAATTGACGAAGCCGTCGTACTTCTTCTCGGGCGACGACGCGGTCGCCATCGAGTGCAGGTCCTTCACGAGGCCGATGACGTCGGACGCGATGCCCAGCGTCTTGCCGACCTTCTGAAACGCCGAGCCTTCTTTCGCGAGCCAGCCCGCCCAGGCACCGGCGGCGCGGGCTGCGTCTTCCGTCGCGGTGATGGCGGTGCCGGCCGATGGACTCTTTGCGAGGTCAGCCAGGCCGCGCATGAGCTGAAAGGTCCCGAAGACTGCGGCTCCGGCGTTTCCGACGCCCTTGAGCTTCGCGTTCTTGCCCCTTTCGGCGGTCTCACCCAGCGACGACAGCAGGTCGGTGACGTCGCCGAACTTGTCGAAGCCCTTGCCCGTGTCGAGCTGCTCGGGCTCCGCGAACGCGAGCTGAAAGGACGCGCTCATCTCGGCAGACGTCATCTGCCGCCCCAGCGAGACCTCGAACAGGCGGTCGAGTGCCTCGCGTTTGATACCGGGAAACTGCGGGCTCAGGTTGGCCGCGAGGCCTTTGAGCTGATCGACCGCCTTCGGATCTTTGTAGACGTCTTTGAAGATCAGCTTTCCGAGCTCGGTCGACGGCGTCAGCACGCCCATCGACTTGTCTCCCTGGCCCGGCCGCCGGCCGAACAGCTCGTCGGCCATCTGCGCGCCGGCCTTCGTGCCCGCAATCTGCGCGGCGATCTCGTTCACCTTCTTCATCCGTTCGGCGGGCGGCAGCTTCTCGAGGCTCGCGAGGAAAGGACCCGAATTCACGTTCGCCAGC
>JAYUXE010000389.1:0-2065 GCA_043753165.1 Archangiaceae bacterium
AGGTTCGGGACGAGCGTGGTGAACGGGTAGTCGGCGATCTTCGGGCGCGCCTTCGAGATGCGGCTGATCAGCGTGCTCTTGCCCGCGTTGGGGAAACCAATCAGCGCGACATCGGCCAGCAGCTTCAGCTCGAGCTGCAGGCTCTTGAGCTCACCCTTCGTGCCGTCTTGCGCGAACCGCGGCGTCTGCCGGGTCGAGGTCGCGAAGTTGATGTTCCCCAGGCCCCCGCGGCCGCCCTGGGCTGCGACGAAGCGTTCACCGGCGACAGACAGGTCAGCGAGCAATTCCTGCGACACTTCGTCGCGCACCAGCGTGCCGACGGGGACGCGCAAGACGAGGTCTTCGGCGTTCTTGCCGTTGCAGTCGCTGCCCATGCCGTGCTGGCCGCCGCGCGCGTGGTGGTGCTGCAGGTACCGGAAGTCGAGCAGCGTGGTCAGCTGCGGGTCGGCCTCGAAGAAGACGCTGCCGCCGTGGCCCCCGTCACCGCCCGACGGGCCGCCCTTCTCGATGTATTTCTCACGGCGGAAGGCGACACAGCCGTTGCCGCCGTCGCCACCCTTCACTTCGATTCGCACTTCGTCGACGAACTTCATGGCGGATACGTACCCCAGAAACACCAAGCGGGTCGGCCCGGAAGAACCGGACGCGACCCGCGACAAGGTGCTGCGATGAAAACGGTTTAGGTCTTGGCTTCCGCGGCCTTTGCCTTCGGGGCCTTCGGCGCCTTGACCTGCTTGACGGCCTTCACGCGCGTGGCAGGAGCTGCCGTCGCCGCCGGGTCGCCTTCCGGGTACACCGAGACGCGCTTGCGATCTTTCGAGTAGCGCTCGTACTTCACGATGCCGCTGATGGTCGCGTACAGCGTGTAGTCGCGGCCGAGCTTCACGTTCTTGCCCGGGTGCACGACGGTGCCGACCTGGCGAACGAGAATGCTGCCCGCGGGGATGTTCTCACCGCCGAAGACTTTCACGCCCCGGCGCTGCGAATTCGAGTCACGCCCGTTTCGAGTCGAGCCCTGCCCTTTTTTGTGAGCCATGGTTTCTCCTTAACCCTTGATCGAGGTGACCTTCACCTCAGTGAAGGGCTGACGGTGGCCGCGCGCGCGCGTCCAACCTTCTTTTTCTTTGCGGAAGTGGAGGACGCGCTTCGCCTTGTCCTGGCGAACGATCTTCCCGCCAACCGAAGCGCCACCGACGAGAGGACGGCCAACCTTCGCCGTGTCTCCGGCACCGACCATGAGCACCTGGTCGAAGCTCACGTCTGCGCCCACGTCGCCGACAATCTTCTCGATGCGCAGGAGGTCGCCCTCGGCCACGCGATACTGCTTCCCACCGGTTTTGATCACTGCGTACACGGTTTGATCCTTGGAACTTGCGGGCAAAGTCCGCCCGGAAAAGGAACGGCCGGATATGGGAGATCTGCCGGCAAGTCAACTCTCTCTGGATCAGGAATCAGCGCATGGTACGCGCCCCGTCATGAACCGAACCCTTACCCTGTTGGCGAGCGTGCTGGGGTTTTCAGGCGTCGCGCTGGGGGCGTTCGGGGCCCACGGCATCAAGGGGCTGTTGGCGGCCGACCCAGACCTGGCGCTCAAGCTTGGCTGGTGGGAAACGGCGTCGAAGTACCACCTGATTCACGCGGTCGCCGTGGGGCTGACGGCGGTGCTGGCAACGCAGGTCGCGGGGTTTCCGCCCAAAGCCGCCGCCGGGTGCTTTGCCGCAGGCATCGCGCTCTTCTCGGGCAGCCTCTACCTGATGACGGTCACGAACCTGCGAATCCTCGGAGCCGTGACCCCGCTGGGCGGGCTGCTGCTGCTCGCCGGCTGGGCGCTGGTCGGGTACAGCGCGCTGCAGCTTGCGAAGTCGTAGCCGCCCGGGCCGCCTGCCCATTCCAGTGCAACGAGCTCGGCGCTGATCAGATCATGAATCGCTTCACTTGACCGTGGCGTCGACCTGGCCGTTCACGATGAGCCCCTGCGCTGGCAGAACTGTGCACTCACCGAAGTCGCAACGTGTGACCGCAGGCGGCGCCGCGTAGCCCCAGACGCCCACCCAGCCCGCGCCCT
>JAYUXE010000390.1:0-5060 GCA_043753165.1 Archangiaceae bacterium
GGCGGGGCGAGGTTCTCGCGCGCGACGAGGTCTCGAAAGACGATGCCGTACCGCTGCAGGAAGAGCTTCGCGAGCTTCTCGAACCGTTCACCTTCTTCCAGCTGTTCCATCGGAGCGAGCAGAGACCACCGGCCCGCGCCACCCCGCTGTTCGGCGCGCTGCTTGCGGCGCAGCTTCGGCGACTGCAGCACGCGGAGGTTCTGCACACCGTCGGCGGTGACGAGGCCGCGCGCGAGCAATTCCCACAGCGCGTCTTCCACTTCCGACGGCAGCCGCCGCGAGCTCGACTGCAGCTCGGCGAAGAAGCTGGCGCCCCGGCGTTCCAACACCTGCGCGATGTCGCGCGCGATGGGCGTCAAGTCCTCGGGCAGCGCGCGGGGCCCGTCTGACAACAGCGCCGTGGGACGCGCGGCCTGCAGCAACCATTCGAGGTCGGCGCGGCGCACGAAGCTCAACGAGGCGTTGCGGCCCGCGACGGGCGCGCGCTTCGGCGCGAGCGGAGGAGGCACGTGCGCGTCCCCGCGGCGAGGGCCGATGGCGGGGCGCGTGTCCTTCATCGTCAGCCGGCCCCACGCAATCTCCCCATTCCACGAGAGCTGTTCGAGCCATTCGCCGACGTACTGCTTCATCCGAACCGGAAGCAGCTCTTGTTCCCACGCGGCCGCAGGCGCCTCGTACCCCTGAAGCAACGAGACGGCCTTGAGCACGCCCATCGTGCCGCGCAGCGCCGAGTCGGGCCCGATGTGGTGCCACTTGAAGAGGAAGCGCATGAAGTCCTGCGCCGACAGCGGCTCGATTTCGCGGCGAAGGCGGCCGATGGTGAGCCGGTGAATGCGCTGCAGCAGGCGGCGATCGCACCATTCTTGCGGCGCATCGACGGGACGATGCGGGTGGAAGCGGCCGCGCAGAACCTGGCCCACCTGCTCAAGCTTTGCGAGCCCGGCTTCTGCCGCAAACCCACTGAGGCCGAGCAGCGAAGAGAGCGCGGGGGCGGTGGTGGGCCCGAGCAGTTCCATCCACCCGCGCACCACGGCGCGTGCGGCCAGCTCTTCTTCCTGCGGCGCATCCCCGGGCAGTGCAGCGAGCGTGAGCTCCAGCTTCGGAAACAACGCCTTCACCAGCTGCACCCGTTCGGCGGCGTAGGCGAAGGGCCGGCCGTTCACCTCGACGATTGCCGCGCGACGGCCTTCGACCAGGCCGGCGAGCCAGTCGGTCGGAATCGCGGGCATCACGTCTTCAGGCAAGTCGAGCGGCAACCACCCCAGCTGCAGCAACGCATCGTGAAGCTCTTCAGGTTCGCGCAGGTCGGGTCGCGACTCGGCAATCACCTGGGCAATCGCAGACGCATCGAGCACCCCGAGGTTCGCCGCATCGGCCTGGGGCAACGTGCGCCGCACCGACACCGCGCGCGCCCGGCGTTCTTCCAGCGGCGCTTCGTCGAGGTACGTGTACGGCGCCGAGTTCAACATCGCGTGCGCGAACACGCTGGGCTCGGGCAGGTCGACGGCAACTTTCGAAATCCGCCCTTCCTTCATCGCGATGAGCACCGCCTTGAGGCCATCGACATCCATCGCGTCGCGCAGACAATCTTTCAGGGTCTCGTTGACGAGGGGGTGGTCGGGCGGCTCGATTTCTTTTCCGCCATGGTTGTCGGCGCAACCGACCTGCTCGGGGAACACCGCCGCCATCAGGTCTTCGGCGCGCGCGCGTTGAATCGGGGGCGGCACGCGTTTGCCGCTTTGCATGCGCGACAACGCGAGCGCGCGGGAAGAGGTCCACCGGAAGCGCGTGCCGAAGATGGGCGCCTGCAGCACGGCCTGGGTCAGCACCTGCTCGACGGTGTTCGGGTGCACGTAGTCGAAGATGTCTTCGAGGGCGAAGCTGTGCTGCTCGCCGAGCGAGAGGATGATGCCGTCGTCCGTCGCAGCCGCCTGAAGCTCGAAATCGAACGCGCGGCAGAAGCTCTTTCGCAGCGCGAGGCCCCACGCGCGGTTGATGCGGCCGCCGAAGGGCGAGTGAAGAATCAGCTGCATGCCGCCGGCGTCGTCGAAGAAGCGTTCGGCGTAGAGGGTGGTGAGCGTGGGCACTCCGCCGAGCGCGGCGGCTCCGGCGCGCAGGTAACGAATCAGCAAGTCCGCCGCGTGGGCCGACAGCTTCAGCGTCGACTCGAGCCAGCGGTGCGGCTCGGGGTTCGCGAGCACATCGGTGCGCAGGCGCGCGACCTCGGCCGAGAGCTCGTCGGTGCGGGACGGTGCTTCGCCCCGCCAGAAGGGAACATTGGGAGGCTGGCCATGGGCGTTCTCGACGCGCACGGCCCCGTCGAAGATGCGGCGAATGCGCCAGCTGGTGGAGCCGAGGACGAAGACGTCGCCGGCCGAAGACTCGACGGCATAGTCCTCGTCGAGTGTGCCGACCTGCTTGTCGTCGGGCTCGGCGATGACGTTGTAGTTGAAGGTGTCGGGAATCGCGCCGCCGTTCTGAACTGCGGCGAGGCGCGCGCCTTTTCGCGGGCGAAGGAACCCGTTCACGCGATCTCGGTGCAGGTGAACGCGCGATCGGCCGCGGCTCGTCGACACGCCTTCCGACAACAGGTGCAGCACCTTGTCGAAGTCGTCGAACTTCAGGTGCTCGTACGGCATCGCGCGCTTGAACAACGCGAACAGGGCCTGCTCGTCCCATTCCTGGGCGGCGACCTCGGCGACAATCTGCTGGGCGAGCACGTCCAGCGGCTGGGTCGGAATGCGCACAGCGTCGAGGCTGCCTTCTGAGATGGCGCGCAGCAGGGCCACCGACTCGACCAGCTCGTCGCGGGTCATTGCGAAAATCACGCCCTTCGAAATGGCCGACTTGCGGTGGCCTGAACGGCCGAGGCGCTGCAGCATCACGGCGATCGACCGCGGGCTGCCAATCTGGACGACGAGGTCGATGGTGCCGATGTCGAGGCCGAGCTCGAGCGACGCGGTGGCGACCATCACCTTGAGGCTGCCGGACTTGAGGCGGTCTTCCGCCGACATGCGCAGCTCGCGCGCCATGCTGCCGTGGTGCGAGGCGACCTTGTCTTCGCCGAGGCGTTTGCCCAGATCGTGCGCGACCCGTTCGGTCATCTTCCGCGTGTTGGTGAAGACCAGCATCGTGCGGTTCTCGGCCGCGAGCGTGACCAGCCGGTCGTACACCTGGCCCCACATCTCGTGGGTCGCGACGGCGCCGAGCTCGTCGTCGGGGATCTCGAGCGTGAGCTCCCAGGGGCGAAGGTGGCCGATCTGCACCACTTCGCAGCTGCCGTTGTGACCGGTGAGAAACTTCGCCAGCTGGTCCAGCGGCTTCTGCGTCGCGGAAAGGCCGATGAGCTGCGGCGCTTTTCCGGTAATCGACTTGAGCCTTTCCATCGACAGCGCGAAGTGCGAGCCGCGCTTGTCTCGCGCGAGCGCGTGAATCTCGTCGACCACCACCGTCTGCACGCCCTTGAGCGTCGCGCGTGAACGTTCGGACGTCAGGTAGAGGTACAGCGACTCGGGGGTGGTGATGAGGATGTGGGGCGGCTTCTTCACCATCTTCGCGCGGTCGGAAGGTGACGTGTCACCGGTGCGCACCATCACGCGAACGTCGGGAAGCGTTGCGCCCTGGGCTTCGGCGCGGGCTTTGAGCTGCTCCAGCGGCTGCAGCAGGTTCTTCTGAACATCGTTGCCCAGCGCCTTCAGCGGCGAGATGTAGAGGACGCGCGTCTGGTCGGGCAGGTCGCCACGCGCAGCCTGGCGAAAGAGGTCATCGAGGCACGCGAGAAAAGCCGCCAGCGTTTTTCCCGAGCCCGTCGGAGCGGCGATCAACACGTCGCGCCCTTCGCGAATCACCGGCCAGCCTGCCACTTGCGGCTCGCTGGGCTCACCGAGAGTTTCGAGAAACCACTGCTGAACCACGGGGTGAAAGTGCGAAAGGGGCATGCGGCGCGGACCTGAACAGAAGGCCAGTTCGAGATCAATACGCCGCCCGCACCGCCGAACGCGCGCGATGCAGGCGGCTCTTCATCGCGGACTCCGTGAGCCCGAGTCGACGCGCGGCCTCGTCACCCGGAATGCCTTCGATGTCGCGAAGAATCAAAACCGTTCGAAGGTCCGGCTCGAGCGCCGCGATGAGCGCATGCACCTTCGAGACGATTTCGAATCGTTCGAGCGAGGCCTCGGGCGTCAGCGCCTCGTCAGCCACGTCGAGCGCCGCGCGGCTCTCGAAAGACAAGCGCTGCACGAACGGCCGAAGCATCGCGAGGCACGCGTTCTTCACCACCGTCATCAGCCACGGCAGTACGGTGGCTGACCGCTGCACGTCAGGGCGGCGCGCGAGCGTGATGAACGCCTGTTGCACGGCGTCATCGGCGTCGTCGCCATCGCGGCAGACGCGCTGCCCGAAGCGGTACACGCGGTCGTGGTACTGGCGAACCAGCGCACGCAGCGCAGCGTCGTCGTAGGTCGAGTTCACGTTTTCGTCGGCACGGGACACGTCGACGCCCCGATGAGCTTGTAGCCGAGGCACGTGCCCACCAGCGAGGTGCCCAGCACGTAGAGGCCGGTGGCACCCAGTGCCAGTTGAGCGGCGAAAGGAACAGGCGCCAGCGCGGCGGCAACGAAGAAGCCAATGGCGCCAACGACACGGACGATGCGGTCTGCCTTCGAGAGGTTCATGCGCGTCTAGGGTCCGAGTGCCCGAAAGGATTCTGGTCGCGCCCGATACAGTGTGGCCCAGGTCGTGAACCAGGCGTTGGCGGAAACCGTGACCGTGTCGCTCTGCAATTGAGGTGAGACATCGGCGCAGCGCGTCACAGGGTTGGGCTTCCGCGGTGCGAAACAACTCTGTTAGGGAGCGCGACGTGATGACAGCGATCGCGCCCGCGTTCCCTTCGGCACCTGCCCCGTTTCCCTCGAAGTTGAACCGTCGCCGGTACACGCGCGTGCCGACGCGCCAGATGCGCAGCTGTTTTCTCGCGCACGGCATCGGCCCGGCGAACGGTTGGGTGGTCGACATCTCGCTGGGCGGTGTCTTTCTGCGCACGTCGTGGCCGCTGCCGGTCG
>JAYUXE010000391.1:0-5060 GCA_043753165.1 Archangiaceae bacterium
GCCCGGCGCGCTGCAGCTGTACCGCCAGATTCTCACCGAAGACGCCGCGCACCCCGGCGCCCGCGACGCACTCGAGGTCTGGGCCCGGTCGGACGCCGAGTCGAGCAACATCGCGATGGAAGCGTTGGACCCCGTGCTCGCGCAGTCGGGCGATCACCAGCGCCGCATCAACCTTCGCGAAGCCCGCTTCTCTGCGGCGACCGCCGCCGAACGCGCCCGGCTGTCCGCCGAGATTCGCGCCATCCTCGAGCGCGACTTGCAGCAGCCGCAGGCCGCGTTCATGTCGGCCCTCAAAGCCTTCACCGACGGCCTCGATCGCGAGTCCGTACAGCCCGAGCTCGAACGCCTCGCCCGCGAGACGGGCAGCTTCGAAGAGCTCGCCGAGATTTACGAGACGTCGGCGTCCGAGCTCTCTCCCGGCGACGCCCAGGTGTTGCCGCTGCTTCGCCGTTCGGCCGAGCTTCGCGAGCAGCTGGGTGAGACGGACGACGCCGTGCGGGCGTGGCAGGCGCTGCTCGAAATCGAGCCGCAAGACCGCCAGGCACTGGACAGCCTCAGCAAGCTCTACGAGAAGTCGAAGAACGCCCGCAGCCTCTCGCAGGTCTACGCGAAGCAGGCCGCGTTGGCCGCCGACCCCGCGACCCGCCACGGGTTGTTGGTGAAGGCCGCCGACGCGTACGAGAACGCCGGCGACGACGACCTCGCCATCGACACGTGGAAGGCCGCCTTCGCGCTCAAGCGAACGCTGGCGGCGCTGATGTCGCTGGATGCGCTGTACGGCAAGGCCAAGCGGTTCAAGGAACAGGCAGACGTTCTCGATCAGCTCGCCGTCGCGACGAACGACGCCGAGCCGCGCAAGGGCTTCGTCCTGCGCCGCGCGTTGCTGCTCGAGAAAGAAGGCCAGCACCTCGAGGCGCTGCGCAGCTTCTCGGCGGTGCTCGAGCTCGCCGCGCTGGATCAGAATGCGATCGCCGGGCTCGAACGGTTGATGGCGGTCGAATCGGTGCGGCCCGAAGCGGCGCGCCTGCTCGAGCCCTGCTACCGCAAGCTCAGCGATCACCGGAAGCTCGTCGAAGTGCTCGACGTGCGGCTCGGCGTCTGCGACCCGGCGTCGCGCGTGACGCTGCTCAACGAGATCGCGCACCTGCGCGAAGTGCTCGGCCAGAAGCCGCTGGCCTTCGCGGCCCGCCTGCGCGCCTTCACCGAGAACCCCGACGACCCGGCCGGCCGGGAAGAGCTCGAACGCCTCGCCGCCGACCTCGGCTCGTTCGAAGAGCTCGCCGCCGCCTACGAAGATCAGCTGGAACGCGGCAGCGACGAAAAGCTGTCGGAAGAGCTCTGGCGCCGCCTCGCGATGCTCTACGGCGATCGCCTCGAACGCCCCGACCTGGCCGCCCGCGCGTGGAATGAAGTCCTCTCGCGCGACCCGAAGAACGTCTTCGTCCTCGACGCGCTCGCGCGCCTGCACCGCAAGACCAGCAGCTTCAAAGAGCTCTCGGTGGTGATGCGTCGGCAGCTCGCGCTCGAGACGAACCTCACAGGCCAGGTGAACCTGCTGTACGAGCTGGCCAACCTCGCGGAAGAGACCCTGACCGACAAGGGCCTCGCCGCGCAGTGCTACGCCGAGATCATCGAACGGAAGCCCGAAGACACGAACGCGATCCGTTTCCTGGGGCGCGTGCTGTCGGAAACCGAGCGCTACCCCGAGCTCGCCACGCTGATTGGCCGCGAAGTGCAGCTGGCCGAAGGGCGGGGTGCGATCGAAGAAGCGCTCGAGCTGATGGTGCGCCTCGGCCGCCTCAAGCTGACCCGCCTGGGTGACCCCCGCGGCGCCCTTTCACAGTTTCAGGAGGTATTGCGCCGCAAGCCCGCCCACGCGGGGGCCATTGGCGCGCTCGAAGAAATGGCGAGATCCGACAACCCGCTGAAGGGCGAAGCCGCTGCGATTCTCGAGCCGGTGTTCGCCGGTGAAGGTGAGCACCTGAAGCTGGTGCAGATGCTCGAGTCGCGCGTCGAAGCCGAGACGAACCCGCAGGAACGCGTGCAGCTGCTGCGAAAAGTGGCCGAGGTCTACTCGCTGCAGATGGACAACCCCGAGATGGCCTTCCTCGCCTCGGCGCGCGCGCTGCGCGAGCTGCCGGACGACGAGAAAGCGCTCGAGCTGTCGCTGTCGCTGTTCGGGCCGGCAGACACGCACGACGAGATGCTGTCGCTGTTGTCGGAAGTCGCTCCGCGGGCGTCGATCGACGCGTCGCGGGCGAACATCTATCGCGCGCTGGCGCGGCTGCAGGCACAGAACGACGAGATGGACGAGTCGGTCGAGAGCTGGAAGCGCGTGCTCGAGATCGTGCCGACCGACCCTGAAGCGCTCGAGCAGGTCGGCCGCCTGCTGGGCCGGCAGGGCCGCGTGCCAGAGCTCATCGAGGTGCTCAAGAAGCAGCTGGCGATGGCGGAAGACACGAACCGCCGCGCGGCGCTGATGTTCAACATCGGCGTGCTGCAGGAAGAACAGCTGAAAGACGGAATCGGCGCGCTGACCACCTACCGCCGTCTGCTCGAGCTCAAGCCGGACGATGCCGGCGCGCTCGAGCGCATGGACAAGCTCACCGAGACGCAAGAACGCTGGCCCGAGCTGGCCGACATGCTGGCCCGCCGCCTCAAGGTCACACAGGGCGACGTCAACCTTCAGCTCAAGTACCGCCTCGGCCTGGTTCGCGAGACCAAGCTGCTCGACAAGCCCGGAGCGCTCGACCTCTACACCGAGCTGCTCACCCACGACCCGCGCCACCCCGGCGCGCTGGGCCGCATGGAAGCGCTCGTCGCCCGCGAGCCGCAGAACCTGCCCGCGGTGGAAGTGCTGCTGCGTGCGTACCGTGCCGCCGGTGACATGGCGAAGCTGGGCCAGCTGATTGAGGCCCGCGTCGGCGTTTCCCCCGATGGCTTCGAACGCAAGACGCTGCTCATCGAGCTCGCCTCGGCGCGCGACGCGCAGGAAGAGCCCGAGCTTGCGTACCTCGCCCTGTGGCGCGCATTCAAAGAAGACCCGAACGACGCCGAGCTTCGCCGCAAGATGGAAAGCGCGGCCGAAGCCGCCAAGACGTGGGACGAGCTCGTCGGTGCCTACGAAGAAGAGCTGCCCCGCATCGGCGACAACGCCGACGCCGCCGATGTCTGCCTGAAGATGGGTCAGGTGTTCGAACAGCGCCTCGGCGAGCCCGAACGCGCCGTCGAGTACTACCAGAAGGCCCGCGAACTGATGCCCGAGTCCGGGGTGAAGGCGCTGCCCGCGCTCGATCGCCTCTACGGCCAGCTCGACAACGCAGAAGCGCAGGCCGAAGTGCTCGAGGCCCTGTCGAACCAGGTGCGCGAGCCGAACGAAAAGATCTCGCTGCTGTTCCGGTTGGGCCAGCTTGCCAACGATCGCCTCGACAGCCCCGACCGCGCCGCCAACGCGTTCGAACGCCTGCTCGAGATCGACCCCAAACACCTGCCGTCGCTGCGCAGCCTCGAGCTGCTGTACGACACGGCGAAGACGCACGACAAGCTCTACAAGGTGCTGCAGGCGCAGCGCGAGCTCGTCAACCCGGCCGACCGCGAACGGCTGACCGGGAAGATGGCGGCCGTGTCGTCGGAAGGTTTGTCGGACGTCGGCCATTCCATCGACCTGTACCGCGAGCTGCTGGCGAAAAACCCGCGCAATGAACAGGCCTTCGTCGCCCTCGACACGCTGCTCGAGCGAGCCACGCGCTACGACGAGCTCAAAGAGCTGCTCGAAGGAAAGCTGAAGGTCACCATCGACCCGCGCGAGCTCGTGCGGCTCAACGAACGCATGGGCCGGGTGCTCTTCACCCACCTGAACCGCAGCGAAGACGCGATTCCCTTCTTCCGTGCCGCGCTCGAACGCGATGCGCGACACAAGGGCGCGCTCGAAGCGCTGCGCGACATCTTCGATTCGCTGAACCGCAAAGACGATCTCGTCATCGTGTTGCGCCGGCTGATCCCCCTGCAGGAAGACGCGGGTGGGGTGAAGGTGCTGCGCGTGCGGCTCGCCGAAGTGCTGGCGGTCGGCAATCGCCGCGAAGAAGCGCTGGACGCTGCGCGCCGTGCGCTGGAAGTCGAGCCGCACACGATCGCGGATCTCGAAAAGGTTCAGCAGGTGTTCGTGCAGCTCAAAGCGTGGCCCGATGCGGTTCGCGCGTTGGAACTGAAGAGCGCGACGTACCTCGAGGCCGAGGATCGCGAAGCCGCGATCGCCGCGCTGTTTCAGGTCGTCGACCTGTGGCGCGACGCTGCCAACAAGCCGGAAAGCGGGGGCGTCGCCCTCGAGAAGGTCCTCGAGTTAGACCCCAGCAACCGCATCGCCTACGAGCAGGCCTTGAAGCAGTACGAGCTGGTCAACGACTGGCGCGCCTACGCGCAGGTGATGGATCGCTACCTGCCGCACCTCGTCACCGAAGACGAGAAGGTCGCGACGTTGCGCGAGCTGGCCAAGGTGCAGGAACAGAAGCTGGGCCAGAAAGACGTGGCCTTCCTTCAGCTGTGCCGCGCGCTGCAGCTGCACCCGCACGATCACGAGCTTCGCGAAGACGTCGAACGGCTCGCGTCCGAAACGGGCAGCTACGAAGAGCTCGCCGCGGTGTTCGACGAAGTCGCCGACAGCCTGCCGCGCGGCCCGCTGGCCGAACGGATGTACCTGGTGCTCGCGCGCGTCCACGACACGCAGCTCGACGACCTGGGCGCGGCCGAATCGGCCCTGCGGAAGATCCTCGAGTTCGACCCGACCAACGCCCAGGCGCTGGACGAGCTGGCCGCGATGTTCAGCCGGCGCGGCCGCGACAAAGAGTACGTCGTCGCGCTGGAACAGAAGCTGGAAGCGGCCCCCAGCATCGAACGGCGCAAAGAGATTCTGCGCGAGATCTCGCGCGTCTTCTCAGAACGGCTCGAAGATCCGCACGAGGCTGCGCAGGCCCTGCAGCGCGCGCTCGAGCTCGAGCCCGACGCCGAGACGCTGCTCACCCTCGTCAACCTGCAGCGAAAGCAGGGTGATCACGCCGCCGTCG
>JAYUXE010000392.1:0-2064 GCA_043753165.1 Archangiaceae bacterium
CCGACGTGCGACAGCCGCGCGGCCGGTGAGCTGACGACGGAAACGCGCGGGCTCGAGGTGCTGTTGTTCAACGCGACGAAGCTCGGCTTCAGCGGCGTCGAGGTGAAGAGCGAATGGCGATCGACCGCCGACGCATCCAACGCCCAGGCGAACGTGGTGAAGATCTCGCACCGCGCGCAGCTGGATGCGGCGGGGACGTTGACGGACGCCGTGGCACGCACGGCGAAAGGCTTGTCGGCGCAGTGGGAAGAGATGGCGATCGGAAACCAGACGACGCAGGACGAGTTGCGGGAAGCCCGCCGTCACGCAGAACGTTCGTCGGCGCTGGCCCGGGTGATCGAGGTCACGCCGGGGTCTTGCGTGGTGGGAACAGGAACCTGCGCCAGCGGCCGGAAGATCGAGCTGCCCGCATATTCGACCGCCGAGAGCGAGACGCGCCTGCTGGTGCCGCTGAATGCGATGACCGATGCGTACGGCACCGCACTGACGAAGGGCAAGGCGCAGCGATCGTCCGAGCTCTACCTGACGAACCAGGAAGCCTTCGAAGAAGTGTTCGACCTCGACGTTCAGCAGGGCTTCGCACTGGAGAACGTGCCGAAGACGGTGAAGGTGAAGACGGGGCTCGTCGAAACTTCAGTGAAAGTGGAAGCGACGGCGAAGGGCGCGCGCGTCACGCGGACGCTGAAGCGCGACATCGGCGCAGTGACGATGGCCGAGTACGACGAAGTGCAGAGCGCCTTTCGCGCGTTCCAGGATGCACGTCATCTCGTCTTGTCGTTCGTGAAGAAGTGACACGCGCTATGTTCGTCGGCCAATGGCGGCGACGGTTCCATCACTCAAGATCGCAGTTCTTCATTACCAGCCGTCGAGCGAGCCGATGGACCCCGTCGTGGGTCACATCGTCAACGCGCTCACCGAGCTGGGCCACGAAACAGTCACCGTCAGCGTTCACGATCGCGTCTTCGATCTGCTGAAGGCGGTCGAGGCGGCAAAGGCCGACCTGGTCTTCAACGTCTGTGAGACGTTCGCCGACGACTACCGGCTCGAGGTGAACGTGGCGGCGCTGATGGAAATGGCGCGGATCAAGTTCACGGGCTCGGGCACCGCGGGGTTGCTGCTGGCGCAGGACAAAATCCTGACCAAGCAGCTGCTGGGGTACCACGAGGTGCTGACGCCGAACTTCGCCACTTTCGACGGTGAGACGTTCGAGACGAACGGGCGAATGAAGTTCCCGCTGATCGTGAAGCCGTCGCGCAGTGATGCGTCGCTGGGCATCGGCAAGCACTCGGTGGTGGCCACCTGGGAAGAGCTGACGCGGCGCGTGCGCGAGATTCGAAAAGAATTTTCGGATGAGGCGCTGGCGGAAGAGTTCATCGAAGGCCGCGAGGTCTACGTCGGGGTCATCGGCCCGTCGACGCGGCCAGAGATTCTGCCGATCGTCGAGCTCAACTGGGGCGCGAACTGGAAGGAAGGCGTGCCGAAGGTGTCGGATCGCGACGTGAAGTTCGGGCCGGACATCGACGGCAGCCCCGAGCTCTTCATGCCGAAGGACCTGTCGCCCGACCTTCAGGCCCGCATCGAACGGTCGGCCCTGCTCGCGTACAAGGCGCTGAAGATCTGCGACTACGCCCGCGTCGACTTCCGAATCTCTGAAGAGACGGGCGAAGCGTTTCTGCTCGAGGTGAACCCGAACCCGTACCTCGAGAACGAAAGCGAGCTCTCGATGGCCGCCGCTGAACGCGGCCTCTCGTATGTGCAGCTGATTGGCCGCATCGTCGACTCGGCCGCCACCCGCCACGGGCTCAAGGTGTCGAAGGCCGAACGCGCGGAGATGGAAGAAAAGGCTGAGAAGCTCGAGAAGGCTGAGAAGCTCGAGAAGGCGGAGAAGCTCGAGAAGGCGGAGAAGCCCGAGAAGGCGGCGAAAGCGGACAAGGTCGAACGGCTCGAGAAGCCGGACAAGGTCGATCGGCTCGAGAAGCCGGAAAGGGCCGAGCGCCTCGAGAAGCCGGAAAGGGTCGAGCGACTCGAGAAGCAGGACAAGGTCGAGCGACTCGAGAAGGCGGA
>JAYUXE010000393.1:0-2062 GCA_043753165.1 Archangiaceae bacterium
CTGCTGGGCGGCCTCGTCCGCGCCGAAGCCGTGCGCGTGCAAGACGACGTCTTCGAGAAAGACGGCAAGCGCATCCCCTTTCACCGCCTCTTCCCCGCCGCGCGCGCGGGCGAAGGCGTCGACCACGTCCGGCTTCCCTCGGCCATCGTCCCCCAGAAACGGTTCGAGAAGGCCGGCCGCCCGAAGCGCCGCGGCCGCCGCGAGCCCCGCCGCAGCGGCCCGGCCGTGCCCCTTCCTTCCACCGGAGCGTCCGCCGATCTCGTCGCTTCCCTTCGCAGCTGGCGCCTCGACGAAGCCCGCCGGAAGCGCGTCCCTGCCTTTCGCATCCTCACCAACCGCGCGCTCGTCGCTCTCGCGCAGGCGCGGCCCACCACGTCGCAGGCGCTTCGCAGCGTGAACGGCATCGGCCCGAAAGTGGTGCAGACCTACGAACGCCAGCTGCTCGCGCTCTGCGCCGGTTAACTGCGCCTCAACGCGGCTCCTTCGCGGCTTTGCGTTCTTGCGTGCTCAGCCGGTACGCGGGGCTGCGGGCGCGCATCATCGAACCCAGCGGCCGGTGCTCGGCCAGCGCGTGCCACGGGTCGAACGACAGCGACTCGATCAGCTCGCCGACCTTCAGCGCGTCCTGCGCCGGAATCGTCAGCCGCCCCACCGTCACCCACGGAGCGTCCCCTTCCTTCCATTCCACCGACCCGTCTTCGATCGGGGTCTTCTGCTCGTCGACGAAGAATTGAACCTTGAAGTCGTATTCGACCGGGCTCTTCGCGAGCCGCGCGACGAGCTCATCGCCCAGGTAGTTGTGCGTGGTCCCCAGCGCCGCCGCCGCGTCGTCCTTTGCGATCGGGTCGAACGCGTACCGCACCGCGTACGGGCCCCACTTGATTGGCAGTTGGCTGCCGTACTTCGAGGTCGCGACCGAGAAGGTCTTGCGGCTCGCGCTCTTCACCAGCGCTTTGATCATCGCGATGCCGCGGCCGAACCCGAAGTGGCCCAGCACCTTCAGCGGCAACGTCGCAGGCGAGCGTGCGGCGACGACGAACCAGACGAAGTCATCGGGCGTGACGAACGGCGTCGAGTCACCCAGGATCGCGAGGAAGTCCTGCGTCGTCTCGTCTTCCATGCCGGGGATGAGCTTCTTTCCCTCGACGCCAATCGCCTTCACCGCGATGCCGCGCACGTCCGGCTTCTTGTCGCCGACGCGAACCGGGCCGCCGTTCGAGTAGCGCACGAGCGCGCGGTAGGTGGCCGGCTTCGCCGCGATTCCCTGCGCTGCGTGCGGGGGAAGGTTGGGGTGGATCGTCAGCGTCGCTTCCGCGCCGGCTTGCCCCTTCGCGTGAAGGCCGCGCGCAAGCGGGTTCTTCTCGGCGTGGCGCTTCTGCAGGTCGTTGAGCACCTGCGCGAAGCCTTCGTGTTTCTCTGCCTCGCCTGCGGGGATCACTTCCTTCCAATCGGTCGACGGCGCCATGCGCGCGATCTATCTCACGCCACCTTCAGGATCAGCTTTCCGAAGTTTTCACCCGAGAAGAGCTTCAGCAGCGCCTCGGGGAAGGTGCTCAGCCCCAGAACGACGTCCTCGCGCGACTTGAACTTCCCTTCGCGCATCCACCCGGCGATTTCCGCAATCGCGATGGGGTAGCGGTCGGCGTAGTCGAACACCACCATGCCTTCCATGCGCGCGCGGTTGACCAACAGCGACATGTAGTTCGCCGGGCCCTGGACGCCGGTGGTGCTGTTGTATTGGGAGATGGCTCCGCAGATGACGATGCGGGCCTTGCGGTTGATGCGCGACAGCGCGGCTTCGAGGATCTCACCGCCGACGTTGTCGAAGTAGACGTCGATGCCTTTGGGGCACGCGGCCTTCAGCGCGTCTTTGACGTTCCCCGCGCGGTAGTCGATGCACGCGTCGAAGCCGAGCTCCTTCGTGACGAACTCGCACTTGGCGGGGCCACCGGCGATGCCGACGACGCGGCACCCTTTGATGCGCGCCACCTGGCCGACGGTCTGGCCGACAGCGCCCGACGCGCCCGAGACGACGACCGTCTCGCCTTCTTTCGCGAGGCCG
>JAYUXE010000394.1:0-11155 GCA_043753165.1 Archangiaceae bacterium
GTTACTTCTAAGGCCATGGGTTCGATTCGTTTCGGTCGGGTGTTCGGCATCGACTTGAAGGTCCACGCGACCTTTCTGCTCGCGCTGGCGTTGGGCGCCTGGCAGTGGAAGGCCTTTGGCGCGGAAGGGGCCGCTTTCGGGGTAGGGCTCGTCGTCCTCCTCTTCGCCTGCGTCGTGCTGCACGAGCTCGGTCATTCGCTGGTGGCGAAGGCGTTCGGCATTCCGGTGCGCGAAATCATGCTGCTTCCGATTGGTGGGATGGCGCAGATGACGAAGAAGCCGAAGACGCCCACCCAGGAACTGTTGATTGCCATTGCGGGCCCGCTGGTCAACGTCGCCATCGCGCTCGGGCTGATGGGCGTGGGCTATGCGTGGCTCGGGAAGGAAGGAATGGTGGAGGCGGTGTCGGGGCTGACGAACGCTCCTCCTTCGTTGGAGGTGCTGTGGGTGATGCTGACGGCCAGCAATGTGATGCTGGCCGTGTTCAACATGTTGCCGGCGCTGCCGATGGATGGGGGCCGGGTGCTGCGCGCGGTGCTGTCGATGGGCATTGGCCACACGAAGGCGACGTCGATCGCCGCGGTTGTCGCCCGGGTGCTCGCGGTCGGGATGATGGTGTTCGCGGTCTACACAGGTCAGCTGATGCTGGGCGTCATCGCGCTGTTCGTCTTCTTCGGCGCGAACGCGGAAGCGCGCGAAGAGCGGTTGAGTGGGGCGCTGGACGAAGTGCCGGTGGCGCACGCGCTGAATCCGCATGCGGTGGCGTTGTCGCCCGGCACCACGATGGCCGACGCGATTGCGCTGCTGGTGCGAAACCCCCAGCCGGCGTTTGCCGTGCTGCACGGTGAAAGGCTGGTCGGCGTGGTGACGCGGCGCGGGCTGGTCGAAGCGGCGCAGGCGAATGGGCCGTTCGCGTACCTCGCCGGCGCGATGCAGCGTGAAGTGCCCAGCGTGGGGCCGGACGCGTCGTTGACGGAAGCGCGCCTGGCGATGAACGGAGCGGAGCTGCCGTACGTCGCGGTGCTGGACGAAGGGCGCTACCTGGGCCTCATCACCGAGCACGAGCTCGCGCAGCAGGCGGCGGTGTCGAACGTGTTTGCGCGCTTCGGCCCGCGGCGCGGCGGCGATAAGTTCGCGAGGGAATGAGCTTCCTCTCTGCGTTCGTGACGAAGGTGCTGTTCGCCACCGGCCTCAAGAAAAAACCCACTGCGATTCCCAGGCGCAGCGACCCCTGCCCGTGTGGCAGTGGGAAGATTTTCAAGGACTGCCATCTTCAGCAGGCGCTCGCCGAGGCGCGGGCTGCGAAGGAGAAGCAGTAGGCGCGCACTCGCCTACTTCTTGATGGCGACCTTCACCTTTTCGGTACCGAAGGTGACGTCATCGCCGTCTTTGAGCTTCTTGGGCGAGGTGAGCTTGTCCTTGCTGCCGGCGCCGACGAAGGTGCCGTTCGAGCTGCCGAGGTCTTCGACGAAGAAGTCGCCGCCCTTCTTCGTGAAGCGGGCGTGCTCGCGCGAGACGCGGTTCGATTCGATGACGAAGTCGCAGTGTTTGCCGCGGCCGAGCAACACCTGGTCGCCCGTCATCTTGTAGGCCTCGCGGCCCACCATCGAAATCGTCATCGACGGGCCTTTGCCCTTCGGAGCGGGGGCGGGTTCCGGTTCCGGTTCCGGTTCTTGTTCGGGCGGCGGCTCTTCTTCTTGGGGTTGTTCCTCGGGCGGAGCGTCTTCTTCCTGAGGCTCTTCCTCGGGCGCGGGCTCATCTTCCGGCGGAGCGTCTTCCACCTGCTCGTCGAACGGGTTGCCCTCTTCGTCTTCCGCGGGCGGCTCTTCTTCGGGCTCCGGCTCGGGCTCGGGTTCCGGGGCGCGCTTCTTCAGCCCTGCAGGCGCAGGGGCCGGCTGTTTCGCTTGGGCGGGCGCGGGCGCCGGGGCAGCGGCGGCCTTCACGTTCGCGGTGCCACCTGTTCCCTTGCCGGCGACGACGTAACCGCTGAGGCGCGCGAACTGGAAGACCGCCTGCGACACGAGCGCGTCGCGCGGAACTCCCATTTCTTGCGACATGGTGTCGAGCACCTCAAGCAGGTGCGCGGGCAATTTGACGTCACTCATGTGGTGGATTCGCTCCCTCGGCGGCCGCGGGAACATACCGTGTGGAATTTGCGGCGCTACTTCTCTCTTTCGCTCGGAAGTCTGGAAGGCCGCGGGGGAACCCTCAGGTTTTTGAGGCCGGGCGGCTGCACAACCCACCACAAAGACGTCGGTTTGAGGCTGGCCCACCCTAAGCACAGGGCGGCGTTGGCCGAATCACCTGATGGGGAATGGGAGACAGAAATGATCAAGGCGCGATGGCGGAAGTGGACGATGGGCGCGGTGGCGGGGCTCGCCGCGGGATGTACGGGAAGTGGCTCGACGCTGCCCGAGACGCCGGCGATTCAGAACCGCGCCGAGCTGCTGACTTTTAAGGGTGGCAATGCGTGCCAGGACCTCGAGACGTACCTCGAGGACACCGCGGTGCTGCAGATGCGCACCCAGCTCGAAGCCCAGCGTGACCAGGTTCCGGGGTGGGGTTGGTGGGGCGGGTGGCGGGGCGGGTTCGGGCTCGACTCGGCGTCCCCTGCAGCGGGCGGCGGCGACAAGTCGGCGAACACGGCGGCTCCGAAGGACTACACGACCACCAACAACCAGGTCGCCGGCGTCGACGAAGCAGACTTCATCAAAAACGACGGCACGCGCATCTTCGCGTTGTCGGGCGGCAAGCTCTACGCGTCGAAGTCGTGGCCCGCGAGCGAGCTGCAGATTCTCGGCAAGGTCGCTGTCGAAGGCTACCCGCGCGAGATGTTCCTCGATGGCACCGACCGCGCCGTTGTTTTCTCGCAGGTGTTCCGCAAGTACGCGCTGCAGCCCGACCTCGGCTTCAACTGTGACGCTTTGAGCTGCGGCTACTACTACTCGAACGCCACCAAGATGACCGTGTTCGACGTCTCGGACATGGCCCACATGAAGGTGGTCAACGAGTACGTGTTGCCCGGCTCCTACCAAAGCGCCCGCAAGATTGGCACTTCGGTGCGCATGGTGATGACCGACAGCTTCCGCTTCCCGGCCGCGGTGAAGTTCTGGCCCGATTGGAATGAGAACCTCTGGAAGCCCGAGAACAAAGAGAAGCTCAAGGCGACGTACGACCAGATGATTGTCGACAACGAGAAGCTGATTCGCGCGCAGGTGCTGGCCGACTGGCTGCCCGCAGGTCAGGCGACCCTCAACGGTCAGACGACAACGATGCCGCAAGACTGCGCGAGCTTCAGCAAGGTGAACGCGCCGACGCGGCTTGGCCTGGTGACTGTGGCCACGCTCGACTTGAAGAACCCCACCGCCGTCGTCGACCGCAACACCATTCTCGGCGAGTCCGGTGAAATCTACGCTTCGGCGAATAACCTCTACGTGGCGACGCGCCACTGGTGGTGGTGGCCGAAGCCGGGCCAGAAGGACACGACGTACGTGCACAAGTTCGACATCAGCAAGCCTGAGAAGGCGCGCTACGTCGCGTCGGGCACGGTCGATGGCCACATCGTCGACCAGTTCTCGATGGACGAAAACACCGCGGGCTTCTTCCGCGTCGCGACCACGCTGTCGACCCGCGTGCTCGACCCGAAGCAGCCGGACAACTGGTGGGGCGTTCTCGAGACGACGAACCGCGTCAGCGTCACGCAGGAAAAAGAAGGCCGCCTCGTCGTCGTCGGCCAGAGCGAAGAGCTCGCGAAGGGTGAGCGGATCATGTCGAGCCGCTTCGTCGAAGACACCGCCTACGTCGTCACCTTCCGTCAGACGGATCCCCTGTTCACGTTCGACCTCAAGGACCCGACGAACCCGAAGAAGGTCGGCGAGCTGAAGGTGCCGGGCTTCTCGAGCTACATCCACCCCATCGACAAGAATCACCTGCTCACCATCGGCACCTACGTCCCCGAGAACAACACCGACTGGCGTGCGCGGGCGCTGCAGCTGGCCATCTTCGACGTCAGTGACATCGCGCACCCGAAGCAGACCTTCGTGCAACTGGTCGGCACGGCGTTCAGCTGGTCGGAAGCGCAGCACGAGCATAAGGCGTTCAACTACTTCCCGGCGAAGAAGCTGCTCGCGATTCCGTTCACCGACTGGTCCTACAACTACAAGGACAGCAACGAGTACTGGTCGAGCTTCGTCTCGGACCTGCGCGTGTTCGAAGTCGACACCCAGAAGGGCTTCACCGCGAAGGGCGCCATCTCGATGCGCGACGTCTTCATGGTGAGCAACTACTACAACTGGTCGTACTACTGGACGCCGCAGGCCCGCCGCAGCGTGATGGCCGACGACTTCGTGTACTCGATTTCGGATGCCGGCCTTCGCGTCGCGAACATCGCCGACCTGAGCAAGCCGATCGCGACCGCTTACTTCGACCGGTACATCGAGCAGCGGTAACCGTTTCAGTTTTCTCACGCCAGCTCGGCCCTGTCGTGAGGGAAAGCCGGATGGGGCAATGGTGCTCCATCCGGCTTGTTTTTTTTGTTGGGCCTACTCGCGCGCCACTGCGCTCGTGTTGACGGCGCCGGGATGAACGGGGCTGGTGCCGCCGTCATCGAGCGTGGTGCCTCCGTCCGAGATGAGCGCCCAGCCCGCGTCGGTCGAGTACTCCCAGACTTCGGTCTGCGTGATGGGAGGAAAGGTGACGTACGAGATGCCACCGAAGAGGAAGCGGCGATCGACGGTGCTCGCTGCAGTGGCGTAACCGCGGGCAGTGAGGTCGTTGGTGGGTGACTGGCGGCTCCACTCGATGCCCGCGTCGGTCAGCGAGAGTTTGTACAGGTCGCCCAGGGTGTCGCCGAAGTCGTCGAACCCGCCGTAGAAGTGCAGCGGCACGGCGTCGCCGAGGAAGACGGCTCCGGTGCGTTTTTGTGGCGCGCCGGACGACGGAATCAGCGTGAAGTTGCCGCCGTCGGCGGCCGGGTCGAACGCGTAGAAATCATTCGTGCTGAAGAAGTTGTCGTCGTAGCCGCTGCCGAAGACGAAGCGCTTGCTCTCGACGTCCCAGCCGCCCGCCGTCAGGTACCGGCCGTCGAACGGGCCGCCCGATTCCGTGCGCTGCGTCCACGTCTTCGTCGGCACGTCGAACTGCCACAGCTCGTTGTAGATGAAGTTGTTGTTCGAGTCGGTGCCGCCGTACAGGTAGATGCGCCGCGACGCCTTGTCGTACGCGTATGCGAAGCCATTGCGGTTCGCGGGGCCCGTGCCGGCCGCGGTCAGCTTCCTCCACTCGGGCAAAACCCCGCCGCCGTCGAGCACCGTGCCGCCGTCTGGGTCGCCGTTGAAGTCCAGCGCCCAGACGAACGTGTCGACCGCGGTGCCGCCCGCCGTGATGCCGCCCCAGACGAGCATCTGGTTCGTCACCGCATCCCAGACCGCGAGGTGCGAAGCGCGCGGGCCCGGCTTGTCGGCGCCGCCCGTCGGCACCGTCGTCCACGTGTGCGAGTCGACGTTGAAGGCCGAGACCGCGTCCGTCATTCCCGAGCTCTGGGCGTTGAGCCTGCCGCCGAAGAAGACGAGCTCGGGCGCGACGCACTTGCCGACCTTGCACTTGTAGCCGGCCGTGCACGCCATGCCGCAGACGCCGCAGTGGTCGAGGCTGACGCGAAGGTCCGTCTCGCAGCCCGTGGTCGCGCTCAGGTCGCAGTCGCCGAAGCCCGGGTTGCACGCGGCGACGGTGCACGCGCTGGCTTCGCAGGCGCCCGTGCCTTCCGATACTTCGCACTTCTTGTTGCAGCCGCCGCAGTGGGCGTTGCTGCTCTTGGTGTTCGTCTCGCAGCCGTCGGCCTTCATGCCGTTGCAATCGCCCCAGCCGGCGAAGCAGCCGCTTTGCAGGCACTCGCTGCGCTCGCAGAAGACGTCGGCGTTGGCGGCGAGGCAGAGGTTCGCGCACGTGCCGCAGTTGTTCACCGATTCGGTGAGGTTCGTTTCGCAGCCGTCCTTCACCATCTGGTTGCAGTCACCGAAGCCGGTGGCGCAGGTGATGCCGCAGACGCCGGACGTGCAGGTCGCAGCCCCGTGAACCGTGCTGCAGAAGTTCGAGCAGGCGCCGCAGTGGGTCAACGAGGTCTGCACGTCGACGCACTTGCCGCCGCAGCACTTGTTCGGAGCGCACTGCGCGTCCGAGGTGCAGGTCGTCGGCCTGGGCTGACCGCCGCACGAGAGAAGAAATAGAACGGAAGAGAGGGCAATGGATGCGCGGATCATTTGAGCTTTTGAACCTGGCCTTCGAGACGGGCAATCGTCTTGTCGTTGCGTTGACCCGCCGGCAGGGCCTTCGCGTAGGTGACTGCATCGGTGAGCATCTGCTTCTGCGCGGCCGCGTCGCCTTTTTTGGCGAGAATCGAGGCCTTCGTTTCCATCACGCGAATCTTGCGCGGGCCGTACACCTTGCCCAGCGCGCGGTCGGCCGCGGTGAGTGCGTCGTCGAGCTTGCCCAATTCACGGTAGGCGAGGGCGAGGCGGGCGGGCGGGTTGTAGTCGCCGGGCAGGTCGGCTTCGGACTTCGTCAGGGCGGCGACGACGCGCTGGGGCTGACCCGAAGCGAGGGCGGCGTTGAGGCGGTGCGGGTCGAACACGGCGCGCGCGGCCGGCGTCGGGGCCTTCGCGGCTTCGGCTTCCAGGTACTCGAGCCACGCCTTCGCGAGCGCGGTCGAGCCTTTCTTGTCGCCCTTCTGGTCGAGGAATTCGACCATCGTTTCGTAGAGCCCACTGCGGTCGTCGGCGAGCACGCCTTCGACTTTCAGCGCGTCTTCGCCCAACGCGAACAGCTGCTCGCCGGCGTCGACCTTCCACGGCTCTTTCGCGTCGGCGGCCGACTGGCACGAGAGCCCCAGGTACACCGTGTTCAGGTAGCTGGGGCCCTTCGCCATCTTCGGCGCTTCGGCCAACGTGGCGTCGACGCATTCTTTATTCGACCTGTTCTGGCTGAGCACGGTGAGCAGCGACTCGACGGTGCGGGCGCGGCGCGGGTGGTCGTCCTTCATCAGCTTCAGCGCCTCGCGGTACGCGGTGATGGCCGCCGGCAACTTCTTCTCGCCGTAGGCCCGGTCTGCCTGCGCGAGCTTCTGTTCGGCCGAGCCCTTTGGCTGCGTGGCGACCTTCATCGCCTTTTCGCCGTCGTCGAGCAGCTTGTTGAATTGATCCACCGTCGCACTGCCGAGCCACTTGAGCACCACGGTCTCTTTGGCGGGGTCGACGACGAGCAGCGTGGGCCAGACGTCGATGGGGTACTTCTGCAGGAAGGGCGCGCTCGTTTCCTTCTCGGTGTCCACGCTCAGAAAGACGTAGCGCTGGCCGTTGGCGAGCAGCTCGGGGCGGTTGAAGACGTGCTCTTTCATGAAGACGCACGTGTGGCACCACGGCGCCCACGCATCGATGAACAGCGGTACTTTGCTCTTCTTCGCCATCGCCACCGCGGTGGCGTAGTCGTCTTCGATGAAGGGCAGCCCACCATTGGCGGTGAGAAGGGCAGCGAGCACCAGACCAGTCATGGCGCACGGCTTACCACGCTGAGGCGGCGCCTACTTCTTCTGGCCGTCGAGGAAGATGGCGACCTTCGGCAGGAAGTCGGCGCCCACCGGCTTCTCGACGAATGCGTCGGCGCCAATCTCGAGCGCCATCTCGCGCAGCGACGCGAACTCTTCGTCGGCGACCACCACGACTGGAATGTTACGGGTGCCCATGCCCGTCTTGAGCAGGCTCAAGAGCTCGAGGCCATCGTGCTGCGCGACGTCGAGGACGATGAGGTGGGGTTTTTCTTTGCGCGCGCGGGCGACGATGTTCGCGGGAGGATCCGACAGCACCGTGAGGTTGAGCTCTTCCCCGACCTGCGACAGCGTCTTTGCCAGCTCGGGGTTGGGGTCAGACACCAGGATGAGGCGCTTCACGTGTTCTGCAGATTAGGCGAACTCTTCGCTTCACACCCACAAAGCGCGATCCACCCGAAGCCAGTGCGTGAAGGTGGCATTCAAGGGCACCGACATCGGCAGCTCGCCGTCACGGGGCACGCGCTCGCCTCCGATGAGTGGCATCGTCTCCCACACGCGCACTTTCGGCAGGCCGGCGCGGTGGGCCTCGACCTGGGCGACGCGAATGAGCGCAGCGGCGGCTTCGGCGTCCGGCGCGTCCAGCCACAGCACCAACAGCTCGTTGCTCTTGAACTGCGCCGTCCACCAGGCGGTGCCGGCCTGCGTCTGGGCGCCGTACTGCTGCAGCGGGGGAAGGCTCAACAACCGCGCGTAGAGGCGGCTGCGGTGGTGGTGCCAGTCGAGCTGCTCGGCCGATGGTTGGAGCACCAACGAGTTCGGCGCAGCGGTGACGCGTGGCGGTGCCCCCACCATCGAAAGCGGAATCGAGGGACCATCGGAACCTGCGCTTTGGGCAATGGGCGGGAAGAGCCAGTCGAACGCCGGCTCGGCCCTGAAGCCGCTGCGCTCGTACAGCTTCGCGCCCACGTCTGAGAACAGCACCAGGCCCTGAGCGGTGCTTCGCTTCTTGAGCTCGGCTTGCAAGTCGACCATCAGCCGGTGTGCGTGGCCTTTGCCGCGGTGCTTTTCTTCGGTGAAGACCGAGGCGATCGCGTAGCTCTCACCGGCGACGCCCGACACGTGGCTGTCGTTCCGAAACGTCTCGCACGAGCTCAACACCTCGTCGCCCTCGGCGAGGAACCACGTCTCCATTCCGGCGCGGGCCCACGGGTGCGCGCGCAGCAGCTGCTCGCGTTCGAGGTACTGGGGCAGGGTGAGCCGCGTGCCCCATTCGGCAAACGTGACTTCGTCGCGGACGCGCTTTTCGGCCTCGGTGGCAAGACGAAGCGCGGCGGTCACGGCCGGCGGCCCAGCGGCGTGCTGCGCGGAAGCTGGACGAGCAGGTGGCCGCCCGATTCCTGGCGCGTCACCACGAACAGCGCGTCGTCGGTGATGGCGAGGTCGATGACTGGCTGCGGAAGCTTCGCGACCACTGTCTCTTTCAGGCCCTTCGCGTCGACGTGGCTCACCGTGGTGCCCAACGAGAACCAGACGTCGCCCGCGCCTTGCGTGACGTGATCGATTTCGCCCTTCGCGAGCACGTGCGAGACGCCGCCTTCTTCGATGCGAAGGAGCTCGGGCGCTCCGACGATGGGGTGACGGAAGGTGAGCGCGCCGGCCTCGAACAACACGGGACCATCGGCGCGGGTCGAGACGAGCTTCGCTTCGCCCCCTTCCACCGAGGCCTGCCAGAGGTCCGCGGGGTAGCCGGCGATCCACGCCGCCGTCTTTCCATCGGTGCGCGTCTCGGTCGGCCGCACCTGCTGGCCGGCGAGCACCTTGACGCGGCCGTTGCTCAGGGTGACGGCGACAATCGCGCCTTCGGCCGCGCTCGAGAACAGGTCCTGGTCCTTCGGCACGAGCGCGGCGACGAGCACCTCGCCGGACACTCCCAGCGAGGTGAGCCGCGCTTTGGGAAACTTCACCACGCCCTTCGCAGCGCCGCCGGTGGTGGCGTCCATCGAATACACGGCGCCGCCTTCGGCCCAGTAGAGGCGCGTGCCGCTCGCGGCGATGCCGACCACGCCGGGCCGGTGGACGGCCATCGCTTTGGGGCCTTCCGGGGAAACGCGCAGCAGCGTCTGCTTCGTGCCCTGCTTCCCTTCCTCGGTGACGAGGAACATCGCGTTGCCGTGGGGCAGCGCATTGCGGGCGAACAGCGGGCCTCCGAGAATTGCCTTCGCCTCGGGGACCTCGAAGTCGGCGGGCAGCAGCGCGTCTTTCGCGAAGCCCGAAAGCTCGGCGTTGGACACGCGCAGCGCTTCTTCATCGGCCGGCAGGTCGGGCAGCGGCTCGGTGGTGGCGAGCTCGGTCGGGCTCAGCGCCGCAGGCGGCGGCTCCACCGCAGCGACCACTTTCTCGGGCGGATGCCGGCGGGCCCACTCGGAACCAGCGACGCCCAGCACGATGCAGACGACGCCGGCGACGAGAAAAATCGGGAAGCGCATGGCCTGCGGCCTAGCACGACCTTTCAGCCGACGGCGCGCAGGGTGATGAGGCTCAGCTCGGGCTCGGATGCCATGCGGGGCAGCGACGTGCCGCGGCCGAAGCCGAGGCCGCGGCCGCGGTCGTGGTTGCCGAGCACGGCGAACGTCGGGGCCTTTGAGATGTAAACCGGGCCGCTGTCACGCGCTCGTCAGAAGCAGAGCTTCTGGAAGATGACGTTCAGGCACGAGCCGCCGCAGCAGTCGCTGCTGGCCGTGCACGGGTCACCCGAGACGCCGCAGTAGCAGACGAGCCCCGTGCCTTCGGGAGGCGCGCGGCAGCTGTACGGGGCCGACCGGCACATCGCCGACGTCGTGCAGCCGTCGTAGCAATTGCCCGTCTGGTCGCCGCCGTTCGAGTAGCCGCACACGCCGTCGCCGCCACACGTCCCGCCCTTGCGGCACAGCCCCGTGCAGTAGCCACCGTTGCCGCTGCCTTTCAGACAGAAGCCCGTCTCACAGTCGACGTTGTTGCCGCAGGCGCTGCCGAGCTTCGATTTGCCCTTGTCCTTGGCTTCGCAGAGCTTGCTCCAGGGGTTGCAGCCGTAGTTTCCGCCCGCGACCGCGCAATCGGCGTCGGAATCGCACAGCGGCACGCACGAGTCGGGCGCGTCGATGTCGTCGTCGTGGCACGCGTAACCCTGGCGGCACCCGCCCGCGCACGTCTTGCGGCAGAACTTCCCGTACTGGTCGTTGACGCACGTGCTGGTGGTGTTGTTCGAGCAGCCGGTGGAGACGCCGGTGTCGACGTCGCGCGTGCAAGCAGTGCCCGAGACGCACGCCCCGGACGGCCAGCCGGTGGTGGCTTCGGTGCGGCACAGGGCCCCGACGCACTGGGTGCTGGCGCTGCAGGGCTTGCCGTCGGCGAGGTTCACGCACGCGGCGTTCGCACTGCAGGCCGAGTCGGCGCAGTCGACCTGGCGGTCGCAGTTGTTGTCGATGTTGTCGGTGCAGTTCTCGACGCCGGTCGCGAAGCAGTCGAGGTCCGCGCAGTCCTTCAGGCCGTCGCCGTCGTTGTCGAGGTTGTCGGTGCAGGCCGTCTCTTTCTTGATGCTCGCCAGGCACTGACAGCCGACGCCGCAGCTGCCACCGT
>JAYUXE010000395.1:0-5053 GCA_043753165.1 Archangiaceae bacterium
CGGGCGCGGCGCCAACGAGCCGCACGCAGTCTACGTGGACGACGCGGCCGATCGCGCGGCGGTGATCGAGTTCCTCAAGACGCTCGATACGACGCCGTAGGGCGCGACGAGAGACGCCCTCCGAACGCTTTAGAAAATGCTGGAACGCTCGCGGAGCATCGAGGTCAGCATTCCTTCGATGCTCTCGCGGGTTCGGTCGTTCATCTGCGTCACCCAGGCGAGATCGTCCTCGCTGCCTTCGAGCGCTGTCGGTTCCCCGAAGCGAATGTGCCACTTCGCGGGAAGCGGCGGCACGGTGATGGGCAGGTAGGGGAGTCCGAGCATGCGGCCCGGCAGTCGCGCGAGCAGCGGCATCGACTCTTCCGCTCCGACGATTGCGACGGGCACGATCGGCACGTTGAGCCGTACGGCGAGCTTCACGTAGCCACCGCGGCCGAAGCGCTTGAGCTGGTACCGTTCACCGAACGGTTTCGAGATGCCCTGAATGCCTTCGGGGAAGACAGCAACCGGCCGCTTCTCTTCGAGCAGCCGGGTCGCGTTCTCGGGATTCGCGCGCACGGCACCGAGGCGATTGGCGAGCACGCCCACGAACGGCGCGTGGAACACCTGGTCTTCCATCAACCAGCGCGCATCCGGCAGGTCCGCGCGCTCACGCCGCAGCGCGAGGGACAGCATCATCCCGTCCAGCGGCAGCGCGCCCGAATGGTTCGCGACGAGGATCACCGGACCCGACGGCACGTGGTCCGCGCCATCGACGGTGACGCGGAAGTACCGGTCGTACAGAAAGTCGGACAGCGGCTCGAGTGACCGCGTCAGCGACAGATCCTTGCCCCACACGTCGAGCTCGGTGCTGCCTGAAATGCCCAGCGCCGTGCGGGCCGCACTGAAGATGCCGCGGGCGGCTCCGGCCAATGGCCGCGCGATGCCACCGCGGAACGCTTCGCGCACGAACCCCAGCGCCACGACGGGGCTGCGGTTGTCGTCGCGCGCGACCTCGCGATCCGTCATCGACGGAAGCTGATCGTCGGACGCCGTGACCCGCACCTCGATCATCTCGGGCGAGAACGCGTGCGGCACGGCCTTCTCTTCCTTCAAGTTCACGACGACTTCCGGCGAGCCGTGGTGGGCGATCGCTTCAGCGCCGATCACTTCCAGCACTTCGGGCGAATGCGCGTGCGGCATGAATTCCTTCAAGCGCCCGGGCGGCTCGACCAGCTTGCCCATCACGAGCTCGGGCGAGCCCGAATGCGCGGTCGGTACGCCATCGATCAGCAGCACCATGTCGGGCGAGCCCGGGTGCGACGTCGGTTCCCAATCGCGCAGCCGCACCGGCGGCGTTTCCAGAACGGGCGCGTTCGACTTCTTGCTCATCATCTGCCGCACGCTCGCCTTCGCGGGCTTGTTCTGGTCGGCAGCCCTGGGCCATTCCTTCTTTCCTGAAGACGCCGGAGTCGCCTGCTTTTCCGCCTGCGGCCGCGGAGGGCGCGGCGGTTTCGCAGCCGCAATCGGCGCGGGCTCCGGAGTCGGGGGCGCGGGTTTGACCGGCGTCTTGATCGCAGTCTCTGCGCGCGCGGAAGCGCCACGCAGGAAGGGGTCGTTTCCGAGAACACGTTTGGCCATCTACGAGGCCCTCCGCACGGCGGCGATCGCATCGCGCGCGGGCCACTTCGGCAGGAACTGCAGATCGCGCGCGGCCCGGCTTCCGTCGGCCACCCAGCTGTAGTGCAGGTAGTCCATCAGCGGCGGCAGCGCCGTCGGAGCGCCCACCGCTTCGAGCGCCCGCATCGCGCTCACCAGCATCGTCTTCGGCATCGGCAGTGACTGCCCGCCGGACAACCGCACCACCGCCGACAACGGCAGCACGCCATCGGCCGCGACGTTGAACGCCCCCGACGCCTTCGTGAACAGCGCGGCGTGCAGCGCGTCGGCCGCATCTTCCTCGTGCAGCACCTGCCACAGCGGGTCGTAGCCCAGCAGCGTGGGCACCACCCGCGTCCGCAGCCACCGCGTGATCGGGTTGTCGGACGTCGGCCCCACGATCGGAGCGAACCGCAGCACCAGCACCTGCGTCTTCGGATGCGCCGCGCGGAAGCCCTGCAGCTGGTGCTCGACCTCGACCTTGTCGTTGACGAACCGGCTGCCCGGGCAACCCGCGAGCACCGCCGCCTCGGTGATCAACGCAGGCGACGACGCGCGCGCGCCGTACAGCGCGGTGAGCGAAGGAAAGATGAGGCGCTGCAGGCCCAGCGCGCCCGCGGCGGCGAGCACGTGCATCGAGCCGATCACTTCGAGCTCGTGGGCGAACGCGGCGCTGCGAACGCGCGAGCTGATGAACGCCAGGTGGTACAGCGCTTCGACGCCGGTCTCGCTGAGCGCGGCCTTGAGCTCGTTGTCGGTGCCGGGGCGGGTGAGATCCACGCGGCGGAACTCGACCTTCTTCATCGGGGCGGGCGCAGCGACGTCGAGCGCGATCACTTTGTGAACGCGCGGATCTTCCGCGAGGCGCGGCAACAGCAGACGGCCGAGGTCACCGGTGGCACCCGTGATCCCGACCACCACACCGTTCTTGCGTTTTGAGTCCCGGCTCCCCACCATCGCGCCCGCGCATGTACCCCAATCGTCGGGGCCTTGAAAGACTCGGTCTGCTGGTGGCGTTGCTGGCGCCGGCGGCATGGGCGCACGACGCCGACGTCGTCTACGTGATGCTGACGGAACAGCCCGGCGGCGCACTGGAAGAAGCGGTGACGCTGACGGCGGGGACGCTGGGGCAGCTCGCTCCGGTCGATGCGGATGGCGACGGGTCGCTGACGCAAGAAGACCTCGACGCGCGGGCCGCAGCGATCTCGGCCGGAGTGTGGGATCAAATGCCCCTGTCGCAGGGCGAGGCCGCGTGCAGCCGAAGCGCGGAACAGGCGCTGCTGCGCGACGGCTACGTCGAGTTGATCGCGAAGTTCAGCTGCCCGGCCGGACCCATCAGCCAGGACTTCAAGATTCTTCGTGTGCTGACGAGCAACTACCGGGTGGTGCTGGGGCGCCAGCTGGAAGGCGAGACGGGCAGGGCGTTCGCGCAAGGCAACGTGCAGAAGCTGCTGATTCCGCGCGGGCCTCACGCCAGCGTGCGGGGGGGCTTCGGGTTCGAGGCGGGCCTTCGCGATCCGCTGATTTCGTTCGACGTGACGCTGGTGTGGCTGCTCACCTTGCTGCTGGCGCGAACGGTGCGGGCGGTGGCCGAACGGTGGGCGGTGCTCGCGTTCGTGCATGCCCTCGTCTCTTTGTCGCTGGGGCTCACCGGCGCCGCGTTGCCCGAGGTGCTGGGCGCGGTGCTGGTCGCCGTCGCGGGGGCGGCGTACGCGCTGGAGGTGTTGGCGAAGGAGAACGATCGGTTCGTGTTGCCGATGCTGGCGATCGTCGCGGCGGGCGCGGCGCTGCGACAGACGGTGGGCATGTCACTGTCGTTCGAGGCAGGGCAGGCGGTGGGGCTGGCGGTGGTCGCGCTGGTGGCGACCCCCTTCTTGCGGATCATCGCCCGGCGGCCGGGCCTGAAAAAGAAGGTGATGGTGGGAACTGCGTGCGTCGCGCTGATGGCGCTGGGCTTTTCTGTCGTTCAAAGCATTCGCACTTTCTGACTAGCATCCGCACCGCACATGGCCCGCGAGTCCTACGACGATTTGATCATGCAGCTGGGCGACCTCGCCCGTGAACGCCTCGCCAACAAGACCAACCCTCCGCGCGCGATGGAACAGGTGTTCGCCGCCGAAGACGACGTGCTGGCGATTCGCGATGAGAAGGCGGCGCTCGACGCGCAGCTGAACGAGGAAGACGGCCACTACCAGGACTTCCTTGATCAGCAGGAAGCCGAGCGCACCGAGCAGCAGCAGATCGTCAAGAAGTGGAAGAAGGCCGTCGAAGGCATCGAGGCGCGCACGCGCGACCTGCGAAAGACGATTTCGACCTCGAAGGCGACGATGCGCTACGAGAAGGTCAGCCTCAAGCGTGCCGAACAGAAGCACGCCGACATGGAACAGGCCGAGGCGCACGAGATCAAGAAGATCGCGCTCTCGAAAGAGAACCTGAAGAAGGTGCGCCTGCAGCTGATGCGCAAGCAGCGGAACATCGAAGATCAAGAGTCCGAGTTCCTGCTGATTCTCACCCCGAAGCCCGGGCAGCCCGGCGCGCAGGGCATCCTCGCCCACAAGCGTCTGCTGGAAATGGAAGACGAGGCCGACGTGCGCAAGGCCGAGCACGAAGATCAGATGAAGGCGTTGGACAAGGAAATCGGCGCGCGCGAAGAAGAAGAGAAGGACGCCGAAGCGGGGCTGGACGATGCGATCTTCGCGCTGGGCGAAGAGTGCTACTCCGAACGGATTCCCGACCCCGCGCTGTCCGCCTTCTACCCGCGCATCGACAAGGCAAAGTAGGCAGCTTGACGCCCGGCGAATCCCACGCCTAGGTTCCGCGCCCTTCCACCGCCATCGTGGCGTTCGAGGTGCTTTTGAGCGTTTTGCCCCCGCTCGATTGCCAGACGTTTGATCGGGGTGCGGTATGTCGCAGCAAGGAAACCTCTCACCTATGCAGCAGAACCTGAACCAGCCGGGAATTGAAGCAGACGAAGATTTCGCCTCGATGTTCGAAGCCTCGCTCAAAGAGCGTGGCGCAGATGGTCTCCTCAAAGAGGGTGAGATCGTCAAAGGAACCATCGTTCAGGTGACCAAAGAATTCGCGGTCATCGACATTGGTTACAAGTCCGAAGGCCAGATTCCGATCTCCGAGTTCACGAACGCGAAGAACGAAGTCACGGTCAAGGCGGGCGACGTCGTCGAAGTTCTGCTCGAGTCGCGCGAGAACGACACCGGCATGGTGGTCCTCTCGAAAGAGAAGGCCGACAAGATGCGCATCTGGGACGAGATCAGCGCCGCGTGCGAGCGCGACGAGATCGTCAAGGGCATCATCGTGGGCCGCGTGAAGGGCGGGCTTCAGGTCGACATCGGCGTCAAGGCGTTCTTGCCCGGCAGCCAGGTCGACATCCGCCCCGTGCGGAACCTCGATCAGTACC
>JAYUXE010000396.1:0-5050 GCA_043753165.1 Archangiaceae bacterium
TCCAGGCTGCCGCCCACGCGGCGGTACTCGAACACCGCCGGCAAATACGTCACCAGCGAAACGGCGTCCGTCTGCCAGCTCGACTGCGGCAACGCGACCCGCAGCGACCCCGCCAGATGAAACACGCCGATGTCCTGCGCCAGCCGAAGCTCGACCTTTCCTTCCGTCTCACCCAGCCGCAGCGGAGCCACCTGCAGCTTCACCACCCCATCCTTCGCCGCCACCGCCAACACCTGCCCATTCACCCGCACCGATTCCAGCTGCTGCCCGTCGGGAATCGTCACCTCGAACCCCTGGGGGCGATCCAGCTGAAGCCGGTACGACAAGCGCGATGTCACCTTTCCTTCCAACGTCGTCACCCACGTCGCGGCCACCTGCGACACGCGCGGCTCCAGCGGCGGAGGCGGTTCCTTCTTCTCGTTCTTCACCACCTGCGTCCGCGACTTCCATCGCACTGCGTACTGGCCCTTCACCGCGAACACCTCGTCCGCGCCATCGAGCTCGAAGATTCCTGGATCCGCCTCGAGCGACAGCGGCACCACGCCGGAACCCGCAGCGAAGACGGCGGTCCGCGCAGGGCCCTCACCGCGCGCTCGCACCAACAGCCGCACCTGCACCACGTACGCACCCGCCCTCGCGCTCAAGAAAACCAGCTGCCCATCGCGCGGGCCGACGGTCGCTCCTTCCTGCACCTCTACCGACTGCACCACCGTGTCCTCCCCCAACGGCATCAGCGGCAGCTGCACCCACTCTTGGTCCGCCAACACCTCGACCTCGAACCGCGCCTCGAGCCCCAACCCGTCCTGCTGCGGCTTCCCTTTGAACGACTGGTGCACCAGCAGCGCATCGACGGGCGGCCGCATCGGCTTCACCACCGCCGCCGGCTGCAACAACGGCATCGCCTCCGACAGCGGCATCGTCACCATCGCGCTGGAAGAGGCGGCCAGAAAAATCGAAACGAGCAGACTCATGACGGCACCTCGGCGAGCAGCGCGCGAACATCGGGTTTGAGTGAAAGGTGAAGAGCGACCACGAGCGCCGCGAGCAGCTCGAGCGTGTAGATGAGCCCCGTGTATCCGGGCACGACGACCGCGAGCGTCGGCACGCCCATGCTCCACATCCACCCCATCGTCAGCAGCGCGGTGCGGGCCTCGGGGAACAGCTTCTTCAAGTACAGCACCGCCGCCGCACCCATCACGACGAGACACACCGGCCACGCGACGTAGAAATGGAAGAACGCCGACAGGTACGCGACGAGCACGAAGAAGAACGCGTACGTCACGGACAGCAGCCCGACCTCGTAGAACATCAGCCTCCGCCGCGTGCTCAGCGAGAGCACCGACCACAGCAGGAAGAACGAGAGGAACGGCGCCCACGCGCGGCGTGCCATCGTCGCGATGATTGCGTCGTACGACTTTTCGCTCGGCAGAATGAGCCCCAGCGTCACGCCCGACTCGAGGGCCGAATACCGCCAGTCGAACGCGAGGCCATCGCCCGTCCGCGTGATGCTCTGCGCCGACAGCGAGCCTTCCGGAAAGTCGAAGTTGTCGCCACCCGTTACCGCCAGGTGCACCGCGATGTCCTTCGCCTGAAGCGCCGGGTCGAGCCGGTACTGGAAGCTGCCGAGCCCACGCGCCTTGTAGCCCAGCGTGAATGCCACCCTGCCGCCGCCCGCCACGCGCCCCGTCCACAACAGGCAGGTGCCGTTTTCTTTCAGCTCGGCCTGCGTCTTCTCGCCGTTCACCGTCAGCTCGACGTCCGACAGCAGCACCTGCGATTTGTTGAACTCGATCGGAAAGATGAACGCGACGTCTTCGTCGTGCGCCGACGTGTTCGCGTACGCGTAGTCGCCGCGAAAGCTGAAGTCGAAGCCCGAGAAGTACTTGAGCCCGCGCTTTCGGTAGTTCATCGCGGCATCGACGCGCACGTGCTGCGAATCGAACGGCATCGCTTTGAGCTCGGTGAAGACACTGCCGCTCTCGACCGCGCGGAGGCTGGGCGCCGGCTGACGCACGGGCTCGCCCCACCGGTCTTCCACGCCCTGGGCGAGCTCGGTGTTGGCGAAGTCGGCGCGCCCTTCGACCTGGCCGCTGACGACGGCTCCGGCGACGAGCACGGGCAGCAGCGCGAGAAGAAGGTGGCTCTTGAAGACGAATCGGAAGGTCTTTCGAATCATGGTCCCGATTCAACCCGCGGGGTGTGCGCGGGTGATGTTCGGGACGAGGCGAGTCGAAGGCCTTTTCGTGCAGATGCTGTGCAGTGGCGCTACGTCTTCGAAACGAAAGCCTTTTCCTTCCAGAGCCGCACCATCAAGATTGCCGGAATCAAGATGTACCAGATGTTGAATGCGTACATCTTGAGCATGTTCTCGGCCTTGAAATCGAAGCCGCTGCCCGGGCACACGCGGTTGAAGAAGTCGGCGTCACCGAACTGCGCGGCCCAGATGAAAATCATGCTGCCTTCGAACATCGCGCCCGACCAGATGAGCGCCGGCGTGCGAATCCACGGGTGGCCTTTGTAGAAGGCGTACGCCATCAGGAAGTGCAGCGGCGCGAACACGTACGACGCGAAGAAGCAGGCGACCCGCACGAACACCGGCGCGTGAAGGACCAGTGGGTCGGTGTGCAGCGCGTAGTACTTGTAGATGAGCCGGCTCATGAACCACCACGAGTCCGGGCTCGGGGGCCCGATGGCCGGGGTCGAGTCACCGAACGTCGACGTCAGCCCGAAGTAGAAGAGAAAGACGACGAAGAACCAGTCACCTTTGCGCTGGGCGATGGGCACCAACGCCTGGGGCCCCGCGGGAAGCTCGACTTTGGTCATGGGGCCGCGCATGTAGCCCGAAGTGCGAGTGGCCCCGCACGAGAAAGTCGGAAACCTTTCCGCCACCGAGGGGTTCGTTGATCCAGGTGCTTGCCGAAGAAGACGAGGATGCGCGGTTGATGCAGCGGGTCTCGGCCGGGGACAAGGCCGCATTCGCTGCGCTTTTCGACCGCCACCAGGCGTCCATCGTCCGCTTCGCGTGGCGATTCGTGGGCAGCCAGGGGCGCGCCGAAGAGCTCGCGCAGGAAATTTTCCTCAAGCTCTACCGCAGCGCGAAGTCGTACCAGCCCAGCGCGAAGTTCAAGACCTTCCTCTTCCGGGTCGCCACCAACCACTGCCTCAACGAGGTTCGCCGCGGGGACTACAAACTGATGGAACCGCAGGCCGAAGAAGCGCGCGACACGAGTGAGGCCGTCGGCCAGCGGCCCGACGATGCGCTCGAAGGAAAACAACTCGAGGCCGCGGTGGGCAAGGCGCTGCAGGGGATGAGCGAACGCGAGCGCGCGGCCTTCAGCATGTGCCGCTTCGAAGGCATGCCGTACCGCGACATCGCCAGCGCGCTCGATGCGTCGGAAGCCGCCGTGAAGAGCCTGATTCACCGCGCGACGCTGCAGGTCATGAAGCAGGTCGAGATTCTGAAAGCAGGGCTGTCGGCAACCAGGAGCGAAGCATGAACCACCAACCAATCGAAGACGACCTCACCGCCTACGTCGACGGCGAGCTGTCCGAGCTCGACATGCAGCGGGTGAAGGCGGCGCTGGCAGCCGACCCGAAGCTGAGCCAGCTCGAGCAATCGCTGCGGCGCACCGTCGCGTCCGTCGAGGCGCTTCCGTCACCCCTTCCCTCGCAGGCTTTGCGCCGCGCGGTGATGAATGGCCTCGACGCGCCGATGACGGTGGGCGAACGGCTGCAGAAGTGGATGCGGCCGTCGCGCTTGATGCCGGCCCTGGGAATGGCGGCCGCGGCGGCGCTGATTGCGTTGATCGCGCATCAGGGTGCGCAGGTGGCCCCGCCGGAAGAAGAACAGCTGTTCGTCGCGCAGAACCTCGAAGTGCTCGAAGACCTGGACCTCGCCGGGCTCGAGAGCGCCGAAGACCTCGAAGTCATCGCCGCCATGAATTCGCTCGAGGGCACGCCATGATTCGCCTCGCCCTCGTCGCTCTGCTCATCGCCAGCGCCGCCCACGCGCAGACCGCCGAAGAACGCTTCAACGCGCTGCCCGAAGCAAAGAAGGAAGAGCTGCGCGAGCGCATGCGCAAGTTCAAGAACCTGCCGCCCGAAGAGCAGGCGCGCATCAAAACGAACCTCGACCGCTTCCGCAGCCTGCCGCCCGAAGAGAAGCAGCGCATTCGCGAGAACGCGCGCCAGTTCAAAGCGCTGCCGGAATCCGAGCGCGCCGAGATGCGCGAACGGCTTCGCGAGCTGAAGAAGCTCGACCCGGAAGAACGCAAAGAGATGCGCCAGCGCATGCGCGGCTACCTGCAGGCCCACCCCGAGCAGCGCGAACAGCTGCGCGAGAACATGCGGCGCTGGCGCCAGATGACGCGCGAACAGCGACAGGAGCTGCGCCAGAAGCTTCGCGAGAGGCAGCGCCGGTGAGCCTGTGGCTCTGGTTCGCCCTGCTCTCTGCCACCGATGCTGGATTCACCGCCGATGCCGGCGTTCGTCGCGACGACACCGAGGTGGTTAAGAACCTCGAGCTGCTCGAGTTGATGGACGAGACCTCTGACCTCGAGTTGTTGGAAGAGCTTTCGGTCGAGCGCTGATAGAAACGGGCGCGTGCCGCTCATCGTTCGCCGCGTGAAGATTTCCGACATTCCGACCCTCGAGCAGTTCGAGGCCGACAACGTGCGGCGCTTTCCGGGCCGCGCCGGGTGGATGGAGGCGTACCGGCGCGTCGTCGAGAAGTCCCTGTCGGAAGAGCCCGAAGGCATCCTCGTCGCCGAATACGACGGCCGCGCGATTGGGTGCGCCGTCGTCCGCGCGCGCGAGCACCACCCGATTACCGGCGTGAAGTACGGGCAGCTGATGACGCTCACCGTCGCGCAGGGGTGGAAGGGCCAGGGCGTCGACACGCGGCTCCTTCGCGAAACCGAGGCGTACCTGCGCAGCCGCGGCTGTGAGTCGATCGCGTGCTCGCTTCCCGCCGACGCCGGTGAAGACGCCGACCTCTTCAAGACGTCCGGCTACCGCGTCCTCGGCTGGGAGCTCGAGCGGACGCTGAAAT
>JAYUXE010000397.1:0-2060 GCA_043753165.1 Archangiaceae bacterium
CTCGGCCAGCGGCAGCCCAATCACGCTGCTGACGCTGCCTTCGATGGCTTCGATGAAGGCGCCCGCGCGCGCCTGCGATGCGTAGCCGCCCGCTTTGTCGCGGCCTTCACCGGTCGCGACGTACCAGACGACCTCGGCGAGGCTGAGGATGCGGAAGCGAACCTTCGTCTCGACCACCAACGACTCGACGATGGGTCCTGCGACGGCGACGCCCGTCATCACCACGTGGCTGCGGCCCGACAGGCGCTTCAACATCGCGCGGCCTTCGTTGTCGTCCTGCGGCTTGCCGAGAATCTGCCCATCGACCACCACCGACGTGTCGGCCGCGAGGCAGACGGCGCCGGGGTGCGACCGGGCGGTGACGGCGGCCTTCGCGCGGGCGAGGCGTTCGACGTAGGTGTGCGCCGCTTCGCCCTGGTGGACGCTTTCGTCGAGGTCGGCAGGTGAGACTTCGAACTTCAGCCCGAGCTGAGCCAGCAGCTGCTGGCGGCGGGGGGAAGCGGACGCGAGGACGAGGAGCGGAGCGGGCATGGTGTAAGAAAGAGGACGCCTCTTAACCACGGGTCCGGTGCCAATTGAATCCCGCCGATCTGCTCGGAGCGATGAAGCGAACCGTCGAGCAGCTCGCGGCCTTCAACGACATTGCCAAGGCGCTGACGTCGACGCTCGAGGTCGACCAGGTGCTGACGCTGATTGGCCAGAAGGTGTCCGGGTTGCTGGGCGCCGGCCGGTGGTCGCTGCTGCTCGAGGGTGGCGATGGGTTGCTGCACTTCGAGATTTGCGTGGGGCCGGGTTCCGAACGGCTGAAGCCGCTGACCGTGAAGCCGGGCGAGGGCATCGCGGGCACCGTGTTCTCGTCGCGGCGGCCGAAGCTGGTGGCGAACGTGCGGTCGGATCCGGACTTCGCTCCGCGGTTCGATGAAGAGACGCAGCTGAGTACGTTCTCTGCGCTGGCCGTGCCGCTGATTGCGCGCGATCGCGTGCTGGGCGTGCTCGAGCTGGTGAATGGCGAAGAGATGGCGCCGTTCACCGAGGATGATTTGCGCGCTGCGGCGGCGATCGCGGACTTCGCGGCGATCGCGATCGAGAACGCGCGCAACTTCAAGCGCGTTCAGGAGCTCACGCAGGTCGACGAGCACACCGGGCTCTACAACGTGCGCCGGCTGCACCAGTCGCTGGAGGCCGAGATGAAGCGGTGCCAGCGGTTCGGCCGGCCCATGTCCGTGCTGTTCCTCGACATCGACAAGTTCAAGGCCGTCAATGATTCACGCGGACACCTCGCGGGCAGCAAGGCGCTGAAGCTCGTCGGCGAGCTGCTGGCCGCGTCGACCCGCGGCGTCGACTCGGCGTTCCGGTACGGCGGTGATGAGTTCGCGCTGCTGCTGCTCGAGACCGGGCCCGCCGAGGCGATGGTGGCCGCGCAGCGCATCCTCGCCGCGTTCCGTGCGGCGACGTTCGACGTCGGGGGCGGCGGGCCCCTTCCCCTCACCGTGTCCATTGGTGCGGCCAGCTTTCCCGACCACGCGCTCACTGCGATTGCGCTTCTCGAGGCGGCCGACCGCGCGATGTACAGGGCGAAGGCGGCCGGCCGCGACGGCGTCGTCGCGGGCTGACCGAAGGCCCCACCCAACACTGCGCTGGATTGCCGGCGTCGCTCGGGATGATCGGCAGCCGAGCACCCGGGGCCGGTCTGCTCGCGCGCTCGGCAGCCCACGGGCCCGGCCTCCTCGGACTGCGATGCGAACAGGGAAGGCCGGATCGCCGGCGGTCGGGAAGTTCGGCAGCCGAGCCGCTATCGCCCCGAGCGGACTCGGGGCCTGGACGCTGCGCCGGCCTCATCGCACCTGCGCTGAGACGGTGAAGCAGTGCGACGGCCGCGCGATCCCGTCCAGCCGGCGGGGGAAGAGGTTGAGCTCTACCGAAGTTCCTCGTTCGGCGTCACAGTGAGCCGTCGTCCGGTCTCGTGGCGCTGCATTTCGCCGCCGGCTTCGAAGGTACCGCCACCTCGAGATCGCGGCAGGCGACCATGCCGGCGTTCACGGTGCGGAGCAGCCTTCGGA
>JAYUXE010000398.1:0-2058 GCA_043753165.1 Archangiaceae bacterium
TGAGGGCCGCGGTCGAGGTCTTCTCGAAGAAGGGCTACCACGGCTGCCGGATCGCGGATGTCGCGCGCGAGGCAGGGGTCGCCTACGGGCTCGTCTACCACTACTTCAAGAACAAGGATGAGCTGCTCGAGTCGGTGTTCACCAGCGGGTGGACGGGCTTCGTCGAACGGCTCACCGAGCAGGTCAGCAAGAGCTCGACGTTCGAAGAACGCGTGAAGGGCGTCGTCGGCGTGGCGTTCGAGGCCTACAAGCGCGACCCGCGCGGCGTGAAGGTGCTGATCCTCGAGGTCGGCCGCAGCCCGTCAGGTGGCGCGGTGAATCGCGGCAGCGCGTTCTCAGACGTCATTCGCCTCGCCTCGCTGCTCTTTCAGGAAGCCAAAGAGAAGGGCCAGCTGAAGTCCGACATGGACCCGCTGCTCGCGGCGACCATGCTGTTTGGCGCGATCGAAATGGGCCTGACCGCTTTCGTGCTCGGCCTGCTCGACAAGAAAGACGACGCCGCCCTCGACCGCGCGCGCGATCAGGTCGCCGAAACCTTCTTGCACGGCGTGATGCCGATCGGTGCCGGGGTAGAGGAGCCATGGACGAACGCGAAGTCGCCTACGAAAACCAGAACGCAACGGCGCGCCTGACGATCCACCGCGAGGCCGCGCGCAATGCGCTGTCTCCCGCGGTGCTCGACGGCTTGCTCAAAGGCCTCGACGAGGCCGAAGCCAACGCGTCCGTGCGCTGCGTCGTGCTCACCGGCGCGGGCAGCAAAGCCTTCTGCGCGGGCGGCGATCTGGGCGGCCTCGCCGACGGCTTTCTGGCCGGCCACGAAGGGCGCCGCGGGTACGGCCAGCTGCTGCTGCGCCTTCAATCCTTTCCCAAGCCCACCATCGCCCGCCTCAACGGCCACGCGCTGGCGGGGGGCATGGGCCTCGTCCTCGCCTGCGACTTCGCGATCGCCAGCACCGAGGCGCAGCTCGGCCTGCCCGAGATCGATCGCGGCCTCTTCCCGATGATGCTGCTCGCGCTGCTGCAGCGGCACCTCGGAAGAAAGCAGGCGCTGCAGCTGCTGCTCACCGGCGATCGCGTCAGCGCCGCTGAGGCCCTGAAGCTCGGGCTCTTGAACCAGGCCGTCGAGCCGGCCGGCCTCGATGCCGCCGTCGACGCGCTCGCCGCCAAACTCGCTGGCAAGAGCCAGGCGATCTTGAAGCTCGGCAAGCGCGCGTTTCTCGCCGCGGAAGATCTGCCGCTGGCCCAGGCGATCGAGCTGCTCGCCGCGAACCTTTCGATCAACGTCCTCGCCGAAGACGCCGCCGAAGGCGTCACCGCATTCCTCGAGAAGCGCAAACCCAACTGGAAGGATCGCTGACATGGCCGTTTCCAAAGACAAAGTCCTCGTCACCGCAGCGCTGACCGGCGTCCTCACCAAGCGCGAGCAGCACCCGGGCATCCCCTACACGCCCGTCGAGATCGCCGAAGAAGCGAACCGCGCCTACAACGCCGGCGCAATGCAGGTTCACATCCACGCGCGCGAGCCCGAGACCGGCGACGCCACGTGGTCCGTCGAGACGTACGGCCAGATCAAAGCCGAGGTCAACAAGCGCTGTCCGGTGATCGTGAACTTCAGCACCGGCGGCTTCAACATGGGCGTCGACAGCGACGACGAGAAGAAGAAGCGCCTCGAGTACGTCTGGCGCGTGAAGCCCGAAGTCGCCGCGCTGAACATGGGCTCGATGAACTACGCGAAGTATTCCGAGAAGCGCAAAGGCTTCGTCTTCGACTTCATCTTCCCCAACTCGTTCAGCGACATCCTCGTCTGCCTCAACGCGATCCGCGAAGCCGGCGCCAAGCCCGAGCTCGAATGCTTCGACTTAGGGCACGTGCACAACGCCGAGCCGCTGTTTGCGATGGGCGCGCTCAAAGGCCCCGCGCAGTACAGCTTCATTCTCGGCGTCCTCGGCGGAGCGCCGGCCACCACCGACACGCTCTCGCACATGTCGAAGCAGCTGCGGCCCGGCGACCAGTGGGAAGTGATCGGCATCTCGAAGGTGCAGTGGAAGCTCGTCGGCG
>JAYUXE010000399.1:0-2057 GCA_043753165.1 Archangiaceae bacterium
GCTCTGCCAGAGCCTGAAGCCGTTCGCGGAGTAGTCGGCCGCCACTTCAGCCGTTACCTTTCGCGGCATGAAGACCTACGCCAAGCCGACGATTGACGAGCTGAAGCAGAAGCTGACGCCCGAGCAGTTCAAGGTGGCCTGCGAGTCAGGCACCGAGCCGCCGTTCAAGAACGCGTACTGGGACAACCACGCGGCCGGGCTCTATGTCGACGCGACGACGGGCGAGCCGCTGTTCAACTCGAAGGACAAATTCGATTCGGGCTCCGGCTGGCCGAGCTTCACGCAGCCGGTTCAGACGCAGGTGGTGGTTGAGAAGAAGGATGTGACGCACGGCATGGTGCGCATCGAGGTCCGCTCGAAGTCGGGCGATGCGCACCTCGGTCATGTCTTCGACGACGGGCCCACGGCGCAGGGCGGCCTTCGGTACTGCATCAACTCGGCGTCCCTGCGATTCGTGCCGGTCGATCGGCTCGAGGCTGAAGGCTACGGCGAGTTCAAGAAGCTGTTCGAGGACGCGGCGAAGAAATAGCGGCGCGGCCAGCCTCAAACGCCCGAGCCTCGAGACGCCCTCGAGAAGCGAAGCCCAAACAAATCAGGCGTCTGGCGTGCGTCGAATCCTGCACTGACGCCGGAGCATGAAAACCCCACTGCTCCCTGCCCTCTTCCTGGTCCTCGTCGGCTGCGGAGCGCCGGATCCTTCCGACGCGCCCAGAGTCCCGGCCAGGAATCCCAGCGCAGACCGCATCCACTACCGCATCGACAGCGCCTCCGGCTTCTTCGGCGGCGACGCCGTCGCAAACTTCAACCCCAGCTGGATTGAAACGCTCACCACCGTGCTCTGCACGTTCGAGTCGGCGGGCACCTTGCCAGGCCGTTCTTCATTTCTCGGGGACCCGGTGCACGACACGTACATGAAAACAAACGCCGCGCCTGGCGTCGTCAGCTGCCCCGCTGCCCACGCGACCTCGACCAAGGACCCCGATTGCACGTCGGAGCCTCTCGTCTTCCCCAAAGAGTTCTTCGACTTTGATGTCCACTTGAGCGGCTGGGACGACGACGCGGTCGTGACGTTCTCTGCGCGCACGCCGTCGCGGCAGACGTACTGCCGCTTTGCCAGCGTCGTCGAAGACGGAAACGAGAGGACGTGGGGCATCAAAGGCACCGCCACGCTGCGGCAATTCCGCGGGGGCCAGAAGTTCCCGGTGCGGTTCAACGGAGTCAACACCGTCAAAAAGGTGCAGACGACGTCGAACGTGCAGTGGGACTTCACGGTGGTCTTCGAGCCTTTGAAGTAAGGCAACGAAAGATTCAGTGTCTCAGAAGGCCCGCCGTACCTCCCGGCATTTCAGGGCGTGACCCGCAGACTCAGAGCCGGGTGAAGCCGCCGTCGACCACCAGTTCCTCGCCGGTGATGAAGCTGCTGTCTCCGACGATGGAGCCGAACTGGCCAATACCGGCGTTCAAGAAGTGCACGTCGATGCCGTCGTGTTGCTTCTTGACCCCGGCGATCAGCGCCTGAATGGCCAGGTCGTCGCCGGCGTCGCTGACCAGTGCGGTCACTGCCGGCAAGCGTTGTTTGACGGCCTCCACGCCTTCGCGTTCGAACCCGTCACGACGACGGTCGCCCCTTCTTCGAGGAACAGCTCTGCAGTCGCTTCGCCGTTGCCTGACGTGCCGCCGGTGATCAGCGCAACCTTGCCTCCGAGCTTCTTCGCCATGGAACCCGTACTTCTGGATAATTGAGTCTACATTTGGGCAGCATGCCCCCTGCGTCGTGAAAGTGGTTGGTCAGCCCGGGTCGAGCACGCGCAGCGTGGTGGAGACCACGTCGCGCAGCGAGTCTGAGCCGGGGTCGGTTTTGGCGAGCACCCGCAGCCCTTGCAGCGCGGCCATCAGGAACCGCGCGGTGGCGCGCGTTCGATTCGAGGGCAGGCTCAGCTCACCGCTGTTCACGCCGCGGGTCAGCGCGGTGGCGAAGAGCTCCTCGAGCAACTTGAGGTTTCGGGCGACCCGGTCGGCGACGTGTACCTGACGCGGGGCGAGCTCCATCGCGCTGT
>JAYUXE010000400.1:0-5039 GCA_043753165.1 Archangiaceae bacterium
TCGCCGGAGCGAGCACCGCCTCGACGAAGCGCATGGGCTTCAGCCTCTTGTATTTCGCGGCCGATGCCGCGGGCACGCCGGGCAAGAACCCGTACCACCTGCTGCTCGAGGGGGCGAAGTTCGCCGACACGCACGGCTTCGAAGCCATCTGGACGCCCGAACGCCACTTCCACAAGTTCGGCGGCCTCTACCCGAACCCTTCCGTCACCAGCGCGGCCATCGCGGCCGTGACGAAGAACATCGGCATCCGCGCGGGCAGTGTCGTGCTGCCACTGCACAACCCGATTCGATGCGCCGAAGAATGGTCGGTGGTCGACAACCTCTCGAACGGGCGCGTCGGCCTCTCGTTCGCGTCGGGGTGGCACGCCAGCGACTTCGCGTTGATGCCGCAGAACTTCGCCGACCGCCGCAAGCTGATGTCGTCGGGCATCGAGACGATTCGCGCGTTGTTCCGCGGCGAAGAGGTGCCCGCGACGACGGGCGACGGGAAGGAGATCCGCGTCAAAATCTTCCCTGCCGCCGTTCAGAAGAACCCCCGCATCTGGATTACCGCGGGCGGCAGCCCCGACACGTTCAAGATGGCGGGCACGATGGGGGCCAGCGTCCTCACCAACCTCCTCGTCATGAAGCACGAGGACCTCGTCTCGAACATCGCGACGTACCGCGCTGCCTGGCGCGCGGCGGGCCACGCGGGCGACGGGCACATCACGCTGATGCTGCACACGTTCGTCGGCGAGAACGTCGAAGCCGTGAAGGCAACGGTGAAGGCGCCCTTTCTCGAGTACCTGCGCACGTCGACGGACCTGATCAACAAAGCGCGGTGGGAGACGACGTCGTTCGCGACGTCCTTCAAGCCCGAATCGCAGAAGGCCTCGAGCGAAGGTGCGCGCGACCTGAACGAGCTGAGCAAGGAAGAGATGGACGCGATCATGGACCACGCGTTTGATCGCCACTTCAAGAGCACAGGCCTGTTCGGCACGCCCCAGAGCTGCGTCGCGACCATCGACCGCCTGAAGTCGCTGGGCGTCGACGAGGTCGCGTGCCTGGTCGACTTCGGCGTCGACGAGCAGTCGGTGCTCGACAGCCTCACGCACCTCGACACGTTGCGGCAGCTCACGAATGCGCCCGCGCAGACGGCGAATGCCGAGGACTACCAGGTCGCGGCGCAGATCAAGCGACACAGCGTGACGCACCTGCAGTGCACTCCGTCGTTCGCGGCGATAATTGCGAGCGAGCCGGAAGCGCTGGCGACGCTGGCGGGTCTGCAGAAGCTGCTGTTGGGCGGCGAAGCGTTGCCGCCAGCGCTGGTCGAGCAGGTTCGCCCCGTGCTGAATGGCGAGCTGATCAACATGTACGGCCCGACCGAGACGACCATCTGGTCGACTGCGGCGAAGATCGACCGCGGCACGCCCATCACCATCGGGCGGCCACTGGCGAACCAGCACGTCTACATCGTCGATCGCCACCTGCGGCCGCAGCCCATCGGCGTTCCAGGCGAGCTGCTGATTGGCGGTGCCGGCGTGGTCCGCGGCTACCTCGATCGCCCCGAGCTCACGGCCGAACGCTTCGTCGATTTGCCGTACGCGAAGGGCAAGGTGTACCGAACGGGCGACCTCGCGCGATTCCGCGAAAACGGACACATCGAGTTCCTCGGCCGCCTCGACCACCAGGTGAAGGTGCGCGGCTACCGCATCGAGCTGGGCGAAATCGAAGCGGCGATCGGCCGGCACGCGGGCGTGCGCGAGACCGTCGTCGTCGCGAACATCGATTCTCCCGGCGACCCGCGGCTCATTGCCTACGTCGTCGGCCGCGCCACCGATTCGAGCGCCGGCCCCGAAGCGTGGCGCACCATCTGGGACGAGACGTACCGCGCACCGTCTGCTGCTGCCACCGATGCGAAGTTCGACGTCTCGGGCTGGAACAGCAGCGACACCGGCCAGGCGATTCCCGAGGTGCAGATGCGCGCGTGGGTCGACTCGACCGTGCAACGCATTCAGGAGCTCCACCCGAAGCGCGTGCTCGAGATTGGCTGCGGCACGGGGCTCCTGCTGTTCCGGGTCGCGCCGGGCGTCGAGCAGTACGTCGGGGTCGACTTCGCGGAAGCGGCGCTCGACAAGATTCGCAAGCAGCTCGAGGCCGAGCCTTTGCCGCAGGTGCAGCTCGTTCGAGGGTCGGCCGAGGCGTTGCCGTCATTGGTCAAGGGGCCGTTTGACACCATCGTCTGCAACTCCGTCGCGCAGTACTTCCCCGACGTCGACTACCTCGTCGGCGTGCTGACGAAGGCGTTTGCAGTGTTGGCCGACGGAGGCGCCTTCTTCCTCGGCGACGTCCGCAGCCTGCCGTTGCTCGACGCGTTCCATGCCTCGATGGAGCTCAATCGCGCCTCACCCACGCTCGACCTCGCCGAGCTGCGTTCGCGCGTGCAAAAGCGGTCGGCTGCCGAAGGTGAGCTCGCACTGGACCCCGCGCTGTTCTCTGCGCTGCAGGCGGCGTTGCCCGGGTTGACCGACGTCGAGATTCGCCTCAAGCCCGGCACGCACCACAACGAGCTCACGCGGTTCCGCTACGACGTGGTGTTGCGGAAGAAGTCCGCCGGCGCCGCGGCGTCCGAGGTGAAGACGATTGCCTCGCTCGATGCATTGAAGGCGACGTTGTCGAACGAGCCGGCGGTGGTTCGCGTCACGGGCATCCCGAACGCGCGTGTCGCGAAAGAGACGAAGCTGCTGTCGTTGATGAAGGGCGACCAGACGGTGATGCAGGTTCGCACGGCGCTCGAGTCGGTCGATGGCGCGGTGGATCCCGAGACGCTGTCGAATGTCGACCCGCGCTACGACGCGTCGACGACCTGGTCGGCCAGTGGCGTCGAGGCGTTCGACCTCGTGCTGCGCCACAAGACGAAGCCGTCGCGGCTGCCAATCGAGGTCGTCGCGGGCAAGCCGTGGACGGCGTACGCGAATGTGCCGGCGAAGCGTGGCACCGAGTCGTTGGGCCCGGTGTTGCGCGCGCACCTTCGCGCGTCGCTGCCCGAGTACATGGTGCCCAGCGCATTCGTGCAGCTGCCCGAACTGCCGCGCACGCCGAATGGGAAGATCGACAGAAAGGCGTTGCCGGCTCCCGACCGTCAGCGCAACGAATCGGCCGGCACGTACGCGGCCCCGGCGAACGAAATCGAAACGACGATCGCCACCATCTGGCAGGACTTGCTGTCGCTGAATGGAATCGGGGTGGACCAGAACCTGTTCGACCTCGGGGCCAACTCGCTGATGATGGTTCAGGCGAACGGCCGCATTCGAACCGCGTTGTCGCGCAGCGTCTCGTTGGTCGAGATGTTCCGCTTTCCCACGGTGCAGGCGCTGGCCGCGCACCTGTCGCAGGCGGCGGGCGGCGAAAACGCGGCGCTGGCCCAGAGCTCTGAACGCGGTGAGAGCCGCAAAGACGCGCTCGCGAAACGGCGGGCAGCTCGAACTGGCCGGTAGTTGCTCGGCTTCGCCATCGCGGCAGTCGCCACCGTGCTCGCCGTCGTCGGCCGCACGCGGGGTCCGGGCTGGCTGCATTACGCCGCGAAGCCGTTGATCATCCCCGGCCTGCTGCTGGTCGCTTCGCCGCAGCCGTGGCTCATCGCGGCGCTCGTCCTGGCATGGGCCGGCGATGTGGCGCTGATGTTCAAGCGCGGTTTCATTCCCGGCCTCGTCGCTTTTCTGCTCGCGCACGTCGCGTATCTCGCGTGCTTCGCGGTCGAGCTGCCGTGGCGGTGGCAGCAGCTCGGCTACCTGCTCATTGTCCTGCCGTTTTCTTTGCTCGCGATGCGCGGCGTTCTTCAGCATGCAGGCCGGTTGAAGCCCGCGTTCGCGCTGTATGCCGTGGTGCTGACGGCCGTGGTGTGGCGGCTGGTCGCGCGCGTCGACGTGCTCGGGCTGACTGCGGCGTGCGGGTTGGGAATTTTCGGTGGAGCGGTGTTCATGCTCGCCGACGCGCTGCTTGCGCGGCGCCGATTCGCCGGCACGCAGGTTCCGTATTGGCTGGAGCTCGGCTCGTACGCGCTCGCGCAGGCGTGCATCGTCGCCGCGACGTTCTGATCCGCCCCGTCGTGAGGAGGATCGCCCCACGGCGGAAGGCCCCCGATCATCCCGAGAGAAGTCGCCCCGAGTCGTTCTCACCCTCTGCGACTGCCCATCGACGAGACGGCGTTTGCCGCACAGGGCACGACCGATGCACACCTGCTGTGCTCAACCCGGAGAGCACAATGTCCCATTCAACTTTCGAGACGGTCAGCGCGGGAACCAACGGCGTATTCGGAACACTGGTTCAGCAGCACGCGGAAGCTGCGGCGCTGCTCAGCCAACTCAAACAGACCAGCGACCCAACTTCGCGTCTGCAGCAGTGGTCGAAGCTGCGGCTTGAGCTGCTGTCGCACGAGAAGAGCGAAATCCGGGTTCTGTACCCCGAGCTGCGCGGCATCGAAGCCACGCGCGACATCGCGGACGCGCATGACGAAGAAGCCGAGACGCTCGAGGCCACCATTCACCAGCTCGACAAGCTCGACACCGCGTCATCTGAATGGACGCCGAAGCTCGAGACGCTGGGCCGCCTGCTGACGAAGCACGTTCAAGAAGAAGAAGGTGAGTTCTTCCCGCGCGCGCTCGCCGCGCTTGGCGAGGAAAAATCGCAAGACCTCGATGCCCGCATCGTTGCCGAGAAGACCTCGGTGATGGGCGAGCTCGCGTAATCGCATCACAACACCCACCCACACTGGAGAAGACACACATGGTTAACGCAAGTCAGATCAAGCCCGAGATGCCCGTTGTTTGTTCGGAAGATGGCCAGTTCGCCGTCGTCGATCACGTCGAAGGCTCGAGCAGCATCAAGCTGAAGAAGGACGACGCGGGGAAGCATCACTACATCCCGATGAGCTGGGTCACCTCGGCTGACGGAAAGGTGAAGATCGATCGCCCGGGTGAACAGGCCATGAAGGAGTGGAAGACCGAGGCCTGAGCTGTACGACGTTCTCATCATCGGGGCCGGCAGCGCTGGGCTGTCGG
>JAYUXE010000401.1:0-2054 GCA_043753165.1 Archangiaceae bacterium
AACACGTACGAGAACGACGTGCCGTCGGCGAAAGGGTCGGTGGCCAGTAAGACCACCTCGGGCGCGGCGACGGAAGTGATCGTCACCGTCGCGCTCGCAGCGGCAGACACGGCGAGCCCAGAATTTTCGTCCGTGCCCCCCGCGGTGACCATCGGCTGCACCGTGCCCGGCGTCACCGCGTCGTACTGCCACACGAAGTCCACCGGTGTCGCGCCCACGGTCGCCGGCACCGCAGCAGAGACCAGGGTCAGGCCTGCCGTCCCTGAGACAATCGGTGTCACGTTCAGCGCTTTGGCCTGACCCCCATTCGTCACCCTGGCCGTCAGCGTCACGCGCTGGCCGGGGCCGACCTGAGCGGGGCTCGCGGTCAGCGTCATCGACAGCGCGGCAGGCGTGACGATCATCACCGACGCGAAGGCAGGCGCCATCGCGATGGGGCCCCCGCTGGCGGCATCCGTGCCCAACCCATCCGCTCGAAACAGCACTTCGCCGGGAAGCAGCGAGTCCCAGCTGAACGCGAAGGTCTGCGTTGCCCCCGCAGCGAGGTCGCGCGCCACGGGCACCGATTTCGCGTTCACCCGCGTCGCGGGCCGCAAGCTCACCGCGGGCGACAGCTGCAGCACGGCGCCCTGGCCGATGTTCTTCGCTTCCAACACCAGGTCGATCACCTGGCCGCGGCTGACCACCGCGCGCGCGGGAATGAGCGTGGCGATCAGCTCGGGCGGAGGCACGATTTGAATCTCTGCCGCCGTCACCGTGCCCGAGCTCACCGGCTTCCCCGTCTTCACGTCGCTGCCTCTGGCTTCGGCCTGCAGCGTCAGCGTGCCGACCTGCGTGCTGACCCAGGTGAGCGTGAACCGCGTCGAAGCGCCCGGGTCCAGCGACCCAGCGCCGCCGGTCACGCCAACGACGGTGACGTCTGCCGTGCCGCTGAACGCGAGCTGCAGTGCCGAGAGGTTTCCCAACGCCGAGTCACCCGTGTTGGTGACGTCCAGAAAGGCCGTCACTGGATGAAGCACCTGCACCGACGGAAGCGCGGAAGAAAGCGTTGCGGCGAGCGACGCGCCCGCGCGGTCGCGCACCGTCAGCGCATCGGCCTTCGTTGTCTCGACGCTGAACGGATCCACGATGCGCAGCCCATAGCTGCCAGCCGCGAGGCCAGCAGGGACGCGGGCGGTGAGGGTGTTCGCGTCGACCCACTGCACCTGCTCGAGCGCCGTGCCCGCGGCGAAAACCTCGTAGCGCGTCGATGCCGTGAGGCCGCCGTTTGCGCCGCCCCAGCGCGACGTGGCTTTGGCTGGAAAGCGCGCACCGTTCAGCTGCACCAGCGCCGGCCCATCGTTGAAGACGGCCGGCGGGAAGACGCTGTCGAGCTGCGGGGCCTGCGCAGGCTTCCCCTGCCACGTGCAACCGGCGAACAGAAAAGCGACGACGACAGCCTTAGAGAAGCTCAAAGCGGCACCCCACTGAAACTCCGACGGACACCAACGACCCGGTGAGGTTGTTGCCCTCGGGGCCCCCGGCCCACTGCGCCTGGGCTTCGAGAAAAGGCGCCCAGCCTCCGAACGCGTAGCCCACGCTGGCCGCGGCCGACGCCATCGGCACGAGCGACACCTCGGCCACTTCCTGTTGGCCCACGACTTTGAGGCGTGACGAGACAATCAACGCGCCCGCTGCCGCAGTGGCCTGCACCGGTACCGATCGCCCCAGGCTTCCTCGCCACGCGGCCATCGCCTGCAGCGGCACCCCATGCGCGCGCAGCCGAACACGCGCGCCGGCCAGCGTGCCGTCCGAGATCACCGCGTCGCGCGGGATGAACAGGTACCCCGCCTGCAGTCCGATTCCGAAATGCGACGTCGGCCAGGCAGTCAGTGACACCGCTGAGGCCAGCCCATTTGCGTTGCCCAGGTTGCTGAGGAAGCCCGCTTTGATCGCGAACGAGAGGCGCGACGATGCTCCGAGCAGGGTCACCGGAACCCGTGCCGTCAGCCCCTGCGCCGCAAAAGTGACCTCGTCTGTGCCGTCGCCCAGCGCGCGAAACGGGCGGTAGTCAT